>NZ_JAKEUW010000040.1:0-47555 GCF_022398115.1 Vibrio sp. Isolate22
CAATTTCTAGCTCTTCTGCTTGATCAGCCAACAATTTCTAGCTCTTCTGCTTGATCAGCCAACTGCCTTTTGAGCTTGGCAACCTCTGCGGCTAGTTCTTGCTCTCGCTGACTAGTACTGGTGTCTTTCTTCGAGTTCTTTCGCCACCCGTAGATTTGAGATTCATGTAAAGAAAGCTGTCTTGCTGTCGCAGCTACTCCCACTTTATCTGCTAACTTCAGGGCTTCTGCTTTAAATTCAGGGGAATGTTTAATTCTAGTTTTCTTAGTTGTCATTGTTCGCCTCGTTAGTGATTGTACTCACTTAACTCAGTGTCCAAAACTGCTGGGGCGGATCAGTATACAGGCTTACCCTGTTCCGTATGTTACGTAAAATGTCAACTTAGATGCCCACTCTAGTGCGGAGAGTACTTTGATCACGAAAGGCCAATACCCAACTCCTTTCCGACTCTCGTTGCCGTTTTGGCTACAGCGTATTAACCACTTCCGCTGCTTCATCATATGACGCACCTTTAATGGATTCACATACGTTCATCATATTGACTCCCTAGCACTTACCCGAATTGTGGTTTTCAGGAGGAACATCCTCTCACGATTTTGTTCCCACTCAGCCTAACGGCCAAGTTTCGTTACATTGTCAGATCCGCTACTTTATTCAGGATCCTAGGGTCATCTGGTGATACAGATGGTTCACTCTTGTCGTGGTGAACAACGCTTCATACGACTTCAGGTCGCACGGGCAAAAATAAGCTAGAGCCTATAGGCTAGATTGCTCGTTTTGGGTTAGTAAATGTATGTAAACCTCATTACATAAAAACGAACCTAATTCAGGTAAGCTCTTTGCAACTATATGCCACGATTCGAAAAGTAACGCGTGGGTGAATCGCCATAGACCCGACGAAACATTGCGATAAAGTTACTGGGCGTCGAATAACCCAAAACATATGCGACGTCTCCCACTGATTCTCCGCGCGCCATCATTTCTAACGAATGTATTAGTAGTATTTGTTGCCGCCATTCACTAAAACTCATGTTTAACTCACTTCGAATCAATCGTCTTAACGTCCGAGATGACATTGCCCCGATATTTGCCCAATGCTCAACAGAGTGTTTGCTGTTTGGATCAATTAAAATTGCTTGAGTGACTTTTTGTAATCTAGGGTCTTTGGGCAATGGGATGTAGAGTGACTCATGAGGGCTACCGACGATTTCATCAGATATTACGGAAAGAATACGTAAACATTGTGTAGGTAGCTCGTCTGTTTTGTTCCATCTCGATGCCCTAATCGAAAGGACTTTCAAGACATCGCTCATTTGGATTACACAAGGCCTTATTGGAAACTGCTCACAGCTCTCTGGAGTGAACAGTAATGAACGACCTTTCAGAGGACCACAAAAATAAACACTGTGCATCGCACCTGGGGGGATCCAACCAGCTCGGTGAGGTGGTAGTATCCACGCTCCTTCATCGGTTTTTACCTGTATTAGCCCTTCATCTATACAAAGTAGCTGGCCTCGATGATGATTGTGCCAATTATGCGGCCGTTGAGCCAAATGATTGACGTTACTCCTTTCATGCTGCCACTCCTTTGCGATCAGCGCGGCTCCATTTTTCCATTCACTGTAATCAGAGTTTGTCATTTGATTTAATTCCATTTTGGCCACTACTCATTATTTTCTGTCTTATTAACGTTACCATAACAAGTTAGCGTTCGAGTAACATTTTAACAACGACCATTTTTATCGAAGGCAGAACCATCATGAACGAACCTATCTTTATTATCTATTACATTACAGCAGGCTTGGGCATTGGCTTTCTCGCTGGACTCGTTGGTGTGGGTGGGGGTGGAATGGCCGTCCCTATTTTTGCATTTCTGTTTTCACTACAGGGAATAGCTGATACAGAAGTGGTACATCTTGCGTTAGGGACATCGATGGCTTCGATGATTATTACAACATTGGGCAGCATGCGTGCTCACTACAAAAAAGAGAATGTAGAGCCAACAATGGTAGTAAAAATGTTGAGCGGAGTTCTAGTCGGAACATTTTGCGCCACATTCGCAGCATCGTATCTACAGGGAGTTTATCTGGCAGGTTTTTTCAGCGTATTCATGTTGTATGTAGCTTATAAGATGTTTCTTAACACTGAAAATGAGTACAATCCAAATCCACATGGGATTATCGGTAATATCACTGTAGGCTCTGTGATTGGCTCTGTATCAGCACTTGTCTCTATAAGCGGTGCGGGCTTGATCATCCCTTATCTTGTCCAGCAAAATTTTGAGGTCAAACGTGCTATTGGCACATCCGCTGCGATAGGTTTCCCTATCGCACTATCTGGAAGCCTCGGATACATGTTAAACGGATGGGAAAATACAGATTGGAGCAACTTAGTATTAGGATACATATACCTTCCTGCAATGATCAGCTTCTCCATTAGCAGCTACTTAACTACTAGCCTCGGAGTGCGTTGCGCAGGGTATTTCCCAAACAAAGTTCTTAAGAGGATCGTTGGTATTTTGTGTGTTCTTCTAAGTTTCAAAATGTTAGTACAGGTACTTAATTAGGGTAAATAACATTGTCATCAGTAAGTCTTGTAATATGATATGGAGACAACCTTGCTGTTGCCCACCTATTATATATTTGATGATTATCCGTGTTCTGCTTAAAAGTGTAACTAATTTTGGTGTAGCGACAAGCCAGCAAAACATACTCCTCGCTTTGCTGGCCCAAGCAGACAATGTGTAAGAAAGCTCCGCATGGTTGTTATTCTTATGGCTTTGTTAACCTAGCCAGAATTACATCCAAAATTTGCTGGTGATTGTCCCTTCTAGAAATCTCGTCACGCTCCTGGCAAAGTACTTCTTCCCCTTCTGATGCAAGAATTTTAATGCCACGCTCAGTACATTCTGCAAACGCACTAAACTGAGTCGCACTGGGAATCTCTTGATATTTCACATTGGGAAGAGCAACGAGTGATTCGGCTGGTGTCAGTGCAGGATGTGGCCGTTCAGAAAGCGTCACCACAGTGATGGCATTGTTCATCAAAGCCAGTGTTTCAGGAGCAAAGGTTTTCGTTAGCTCAGGGTTGATAACGACGACCGATTTCAGTTTGTTTTCAGACTGAAATCGGGGGAATTTTTGATCCGGGATGTTAGTAATATCAACGTTATTTTCACTTAACCAATGACAGTCCATATTGGTGGCGTTGTGACACGATGTTCGGTATTTTTCCGGGCTTATTTGGGCTCCGGAGAGTATCAGCATAGATGTGCCGCCCAGAAAAAAGCCGACACCCTGCACTTCTTCAGTATCTACGCCTCCGGACAGTATTCCGACCGAACTTAATTCGTTCAGCCCTAATATCAAATCACTGGTTCTGAATGTGATTTCATCAACAGCCTTTTCTGCATTGATTTCGTTCGGTACAGGAGGCTTAGGTATAATAACGATATAACCTTGTTGCGCTAGGCTTGAGGCTATCCAACCACTGTGGGAAAACGCTGACCGCGTTCCGCCCTGCGACAAAAGCACAACGGGAAATTTTCCACTTGCTAAAGGGGCATCTAACTGTGTTTCGATTGATTTGAAAATGTTCCCCCTACCAAACGTGAAGTTGGTTTTTTCGTTCGTCGTAGGATACCAGTAATAGATTTCTACAGGCTTGTCTCTGTCTTCACTAAATATTGCTTTGAATGTTAGCGCAGAATGGTATCTTGGTTCCTTCGCGCTAGCACTGACACATAAGGTACCGAGTAGACACAACATTATTATCTTGGTTTTCATTTTCCTTCCCTCTACCAGTCAAGATATTACTCTCTACGACATATGGAAAAATAATGTGCAGGAGATTATTTATTATTTTTTCCAAACATAACAATAAAGTTACTCGCGTCGAGTAACCAAAAGCAAGTGCTTGCTATGAACTGCGCTAACACACTCTTGGACGTGCGACGTGAAGTCGTATGAAGCGCTGTTCACCGCTTTAAGAGTGAACCATCTGTATCACCAGATGAACCTACGAGCCTGAATAAAGTAGCGGCTCTAACAATGTAACGAAGAGCAATCCAACAATTGCTCGGGATCAAAATCGTGAGAGGCTGATCCTCCTGATAACCACAAATTGGGTAAGTGCTAGGTAATCAGTATGATGAACGAATGTGAATCCGTTTAAGGTGCGTTATGTGATGAAACAGCGGAAGTGGTTAATACGCTGTAGCCAAAAGGCAACGAGAGCTGGAAAGAGGTTGTCCTATACTCTTTCGTGATCAATGACGCTCTCCGCACTATAGCGGGCATCTAACCTGATATTGCGTGACATACGGAACACGGTAAGCCTGTATCACTCCCTATGGGAAAGTCTCTGCGACCGATAGTGATGCAGGTATAGGAGGTCGGAAAAAGCGAAAGCTGTATTGTAATGATGCAGATACAGGCTAATGCCTGATCACGAAAGTGAGCCCACTTCCGACTGGTCTCCCATTGCGAGAGAATCTGGAGAACTTTATTTAAGGAGAAAAGCAAATGATGATCTCAAAAGAGATTAGTGCATCTTCTGATGGTGCTCAGTGGCAGTCTATCGACTGGAAATCCGCTGAAGCGCACGTATTAAAGCTTCAAATGCGTATCGCAAAAGCAACAAGAGAAAAGAAATACGGCAAGGTAAAATCCTTACAGTGGATCTTAACTCATTCTCGCTCAGCAAAACTGCTTGCTGTTAGGCGAGTCTCTCAAAACAAAGGCAGTAAAACGCCTGGAATAGATGGTGTTATCTGGAACACAGATACTCGCCGTATGAAAGCGGTTAACCAACTTAGTCGCAAGACTTACAAAGCAAAACCACTCAAACGTATCTACATCCCCAAAAAGAATGGCAAACTCAGACCCCTAGGTATTCCGTGCATGATAGACAGAGCGCAACAAGCGCTCCATCTGTTTGCTCTAGAGCCTGTCTCTGAAACACTTGCCGACCTCAACAGCTATGGATTCAGACCAAACCGCAGCACCGCTGACGCCATCAGCCAGTGCTTTATATGTTTGGCACAGAAGAAATCAGCAAAATGGGTTCTTGAGGGCGATATCAAAGCCTGCTTCGATAAAATCGGGCATCAATGGCTTATGGACAATATCACTGTAGATAAACGTATGTTAGAGCAATGGCTAAAGTCTGGTTTTGTGGATAAAGGCCTGTTCTACGACACCGATGAGGGTACGCCACAAGGAGGGATCATATCCCCAACCTTGATGCTAATGACCCTCGCAGGACTAGAGCAACGCATAAAATCCACAGCACTCAGAAAAGGAGCTAGAGCCAACTTCATTGGTTACGCTGACGATTTCGTGGTCACTTGCTCATCAAAGGAAGTGCTAGTGAGCGATATCAAACCGTTGGTTGCCGACTTTTTGGCTGAAAGAGGGTTAACCCTATCCGAAGAGAAAACGAAGATTACTCACATTGATGATGGCTTTGACTTTCTGGGCTTTAACCATAGGAAGTACAAAGGGAAATTGCTCATTAAACCGAGTAAACCCAACACGCTGTTATTCTTGAGAAATCTACGTGAACTTGTCAAAAAGCACGCAACTATCCCCGTTAATGATCTTATCAAACTGATAAATCCAAAACTTAGAGGATGGGCGAATTACTATCGCCACTGCGTGGCCAAACAAGTATTTGGGTATGTAGGCCACAAACTATTCCAAGCGCTATGGCACTGGGCAGTTAGACGTCACCCAACCAAGTCCAAAGACTGGGTTGTTCACAAATATTTTCTCAACCGAAAAGGCCAATGGCAATTTCATGGTTGGCAGAAAATTATGAACATGGATTGTCATTTCAACTTGTTCCAAATAGCAAAAGTGCCAATAGAACGACATGTGAAAATCCAAAGTGCTGCGACTCCTTATGACCCCGACTATCAAGAATACTTGGTTAAGCGGAAGTCAAAAAGACAAGCACGTAACTCTTGGGTTGAACCTGTTCCAACTGCTTTATAGTTGCTGGGTATCAAACGATGCCTTAGTGGAGGCTTGAGCCGTATGCAGTGAAAGTTGCACGTACGGTTCTTAGAGGGGCGGCACTTGGCAACAAGTGTCGTCTACTCGACAAAAATGCGTTTCGGCAAATCGAACATTAGCAAATCATGAATAACTACAGGTATGGCAAGCAGAAAAAGCCCACTATCAGGAGTGAAAAAAGTGGGCAAAATATGGGTGACATGATGATATTCAAAAGTATGTAAAAGTAAAAGAGCCTCATGACATCATGAGGCTCTATTGTTGGTTACCTTAGCAAGATCAGTGGGCCTGAGTCTCCCCCACCACAAGTCTCAGAATTTCGTGAGTAGTATCGGTGCTTAATGATCAGCTTGATATCATCCAAACCTTCAAGATCCACTATCTCACCGTATCGGTCACCCAACTTCACGGACAATCTCCAACCTGAAGCCGCGACACTTCTCTCTTTAAAGGCATAGGTTGGGTTCAAAAACGCCGACTGACTCTCTTCGTCTGTCATGATGTTGGCCTTCATTTGCTGACGATAGCTGTCTTTAGCAAAGAAGTTACCATTCGACACATCCCAGAAGCGCGTAGAGTACGACACCAGCTCATCTTTTATGCCCGTTTCATCATCGGTTAACGAGCCCGGTGTGCGACTGCGCATGTAGTTGTTGCCACCGTACGTCAAGTAAGCTGGGGTCACCTCCTCACCAGAGATATCCATACTCACCTGCAAGTTAATGCCGATACCATCCAGCTTATCTAAGTAAGTGCCTGCATCCACTAGACAGGTTAGGTCATCATTGTCTGCAACCACTGGTCCTTGGAAGAAGTTCGAGCGTGGTAGCTCTTTCACCGTACTGAACTCTATCGTTAGCCATTGGTCTTGCCCTATACGTTGAGTCAATTGCGCTAACTTAGCTTTAAACGCTTCATCCGCCGTCAGCATCTCACCGCTGCCATCCAAGGCTGGGTACCACATCGTTTTACCGCGAAGCTTGTCCACATAACCGAAAATATGCTTTTTCACCGACAGAGTATCCGTCGCCTCTTGGCTCGTTCTCAGATTACGAATGTCATCAAAACGCTGTAACGCTTTAAAGTATTCAACCAACTGCGGGATTGTTTGAATTTTAAAAACTGACGCTCGATTGAACCCTTTATCTGGCGCAACAAAGGCTTCTTGCCACTTGTACTCAAGCGCTTGAACGGCATAGAACATCCATTCTTGTAGCTCTGCAAACGCTAACTCAGCGTTCAAGGCTTCTTTTGTCAGTACGCTGTAATGCACTGGGTTAGCATAATAACGGTCTGCCTGTTGTTGCTGATTTTCACCCAACTGCGCAATCAGTCGCTCAGCTTCAGCACTGAACCCTGCCAACCTTTCCACTTCATAAGCCAGATAGCTCATCGACTTCGCGATGTCCACTTCCGCCGCTTTGAGCTCTAACATGAGCGCTTTAATGCGCGCCTTAGAATTCACGTCAAGTAAACCGCGCTCAAGACCTCGGATGGTCGCACGCTCTAACACTGCCAAAGTTTGTGTGTACTCAATAGCGTCATCACGTGGCACGTCTTTCAGGTCTTCCTTTAAGCTAGCCAACGCCGCTTGCACCGCGGATAAATCGACGTTGCCCGCTTCGCTAACAAAGTCATCCAGCGTGTCTAAATCGTCCTGTTTCAATAGCTTACTAATATCGACATAAGCTTTGCCTGACGAGGAACCATCGCGCTTCGCTTCAAGTAACTGACTCAACGACAACTCATTCTGACCAAACTGCACCATGATTTTATCAATCGCATCATGAACTTGCTTCTCTTGCTCAAGACGCTCCATCTCAATGGTAATATTGCCTTCGATAGTCTGACGTGCTTTCTGTGCTCGCTCGACGCCTAGCGTCGCTGCTTTGATGCTTTGTTGCTGTTGAGCGATTAAGCTGCCTTTTCTCTGCGCTTCTGTCTGGCTCGCGCACAGGTTGTCACCTTGTCCTACCGTACAACCCAGCAGTTTAAACAGCTGGTTATTCAGCGCTTGCTGCTCATTAGCAAAGGTCTGTCTGAACTGGTCGCGTTGATAGCGGTAGTTCGTCGTCGCGTTTTTCGCCTCTTGCAGCGCTTTCTCTGCCGACGGTACTACGTCATACGCGCTGCCTTTGAGTAACGTTTTAATCGCATCAAACGAGTCATAAACGGTGTTGCCTTTGTCTTTGAACCCTTGCAGGAACAGAACAAAATCATCCGGAAGCCCTAGGTAGTTACCCTCGCCTTTTAACCACTGAATCACTGAGCCCAGTTTCATCGTAAGGCTGTTGAGTTTTGCCTGCTCCGTAGCCAGCATGGCGTTCACTGGCGCATCGCTGCCCAATAGCTGCTCAAGCTGCGCGGCTTTCGACGTTACGCTGTTAAGCAGAGTTTGCGCTTCTGCCGCTAACGCTTGCATGGTATCGATATTCGCGTACACCGCTTTGAGCTTGCTCAAGTGCACTTGTTGTTCAAGCAGAGTGTTCATCATTTGATACACCAGCAGGGCGTCTTTGTACCCGACTACCAAGGCTTCGTCTTCAAAGATAGGAGAATGTTGACCTTGGCTATTAAGGTATCGCGCACTCTGTAAATCACGCTGCGGTAACTGTGTCGCATACGCTTGTGGGTGGTTTTCAATAAGCGACCAGTACTCATTCAAGCTACGCTGTAAAATATCAACGGCGTTTTGACGACTTAGCTCAAGGCTAGCCACCGAGGCGTCTGCATCATTTACCCAATCGATTCTGGCTTGGTCAATCGAACGGTTAGCTAAAATAAATTCGGCAGCCGCGCGGTCGTAGTAAGTATCCAACAGTATCTCTTTAAGGTAAGTTAAATCCGGCTGCAATGCTGCAAAGCCTTCCACTACCTCAAGTGCATTATCGGCTGTCGATTTATCTTCACTTGCCCATAGTGTCGCAAAGTCTTTGTTTTGCTCATCTAAACCAATCGTCGAGACAATTTCCCCTAATTCAGGGTCTAAAGTAAACATGTTATCAAGGTAGCGGAATGCGGCGGAGTTTTGTTGCGCAGCGTCATTAGAATAACGCGGGTATAAGGTTGCCATTGTCTCTTCGATAGGTGAGCGTCTTAATGCTGGTTGGTGAACATCCTCTTTACAGGTGTTATTAGACAAATGTCCACTAATACAATAAGGAGTTACTCTTTTAACAATCGTTTTTTTACACAAAGAATTACTTAACTGAAAACCTGACTGGCAGGATAAAGTAGCAGGGTGCAATACATTCTTTCTTCGATGCACCTCACCAGCCATATACCCTCCTCCAGGATAGGTTTGATGAATACGCTTTCGACCAGTTTTGTACTCCCACCCATCAGAATGTTTTGTCCAACTGTCCAGTGTAGTACTACCAAACACCTTGACTGATTTCCAATAAATTCCATTTTGCGAGGAGTTGCTAGATACGAGCCAATTAGTCACTCTTAACGAATAACCACTTTCAGAGATCAGCTTTGAACATCCATTTTCAGTTAGATTCATTCCTGATGGACAAGACTTTATCGCCGCTTTAATATCAACCTTAGTACACTTGCCTGCACCTAGTCTAAAGCCGCTATCACATTTGAATTTGACGGGCCTAGTGATTTTTTTTGTACAACTTAGTCCTTGTTTGTCAAACCCGGAAGGACAAGTGTGATAAACAAACTCATCTCCAAATGGATAAGGTGTATTATTATCGGCGGCTCTAGCCAAACCCGACTGCATTATTAAGAGCGTAAAAAGCCCTACCAAACTGCGTTTAATATAATTCATGATTATTCTTTTATTTATTGATTATTGAAACAATAGAGACAAAACCACTGGTTCTGACATATCTTAAAATTGCCTTAATTTATACCCTACCCCGTCTCTTCCCCTAAAAACTTCCCTTACGAAAATATCACTAAAAAACCGATTAAATAACAAAACACTCAATAAAAACTCCACCATAAATAACAAATATATCAATATTAACTCCTTAAACATCAAGATCAGTTTCATATTATTTATGGATATTACATCACAACAAATATACAATCATTATATTTTATAAATTCACTAAAAATAAAACCATTCTAAGGATCAACATCAAAAACAGCTGACTTGATCGCGTATTTTTCTAGCTTGGCTTAGCAACAAGTGAATCAATTTCAATGCACGCTAAAGAACGGAACCACTCAAGCATAGTAACTTACTGACGGTTCCCAAAATTCTGAAAAAATACCAGAAAACAATACTTATTCAGTATACAACTCACACTTTATATGCAATTGCTTGAATGTTTAATTGATGGAATTTATATTTCCTGACTTTTATAAACCCAGAGATATAAATGAAAATTTTAGCCTATTCAATCGGAATAGTGTTGGCTGGTTTAACGACTTGCGTTCTCGCCAATGAACCAAGTGCGGTATCGCCTACTGTTATTTCTTTGCCAACCGGCCCCGGAACGATACAAGGGCTTGGGGAAGGATTTAAAACCCAATTAAACACGGGTACGAGCCAAGACCAACTGAATTTTAGCTTACCAACGGGCCGTAACCAGATGACGCCTGAATTGTCGATTACTTACGACAGTGGTTATGGCAATGGTTTGGTCGGCATTGGGCGACGCTTGAGCATGCCTTATATACAACGTCAAACCGTTAATGGCCTGCCCAATTACGACGACAGCCACCCCGATGTTTATGTGAATCACCAAGGGCAAGAGCTGGTTCACATAGGTAACAATGAATATCGAGCCAAAATTGAAGGGCAATTTGTAAAATACCAAAAGCTGACTAACGGCTGGCGAATGACTTTAGCCAATGGCAGTGTCTGGTTATTAGGACAAAACAGTAACGCACAACACCATGACAAAAGTGGAAACAAGGTTTTTCAGTGGTTTATCGAGAGCATGACCGATACTCATGGTAACCAAATCAACTACCACTATGACTCACTTGATAGCAGCCAAGCGGTATACTTAACGCAAATTGACTACAATGACGGCGCGAGTGTGGTTGAGTTATCTTATGAATCAAGGCCGGATCCCATTGTTTCTTACTTACCAACCTTTGAATTGAACAAAGCCCTTCGCTTAAAAAAGATAGACACTTTCAATCAACAAAACCCGGTCATGTCTTACCAATTTGACTATGAAACAACTTCAGATTGGCAGACTTTGTCTCGCCTATCACAAGTTTCAAAAGTCGCGGCTAACGGACAAGATAGCGCTCCCCCGACCCGCTTTCAGTATACCAACTTTGACCCAACGCTCGCGGCGTCGCATTACGTCCCTTCCGCTAAGTTGTTTCCTTTAAAGAGTCCAGATGTTGATTTTATTGATATCAATGCTGATGGTTTACCCGATGTGATTAACACGGGCTTTTCACCTCATCGCTATGCACTTAATCAAGGAAAAAACCCACAGGGGGAAGTTCAATTCTCTAAAATGGTGAAAATGAGCAGCCACTCTAGAAATAAACTCTCCAGCCAATATGTTAAATGGGGGGACTTAAACGGTGACGGCAAAATCAATATGCTGAATGCGATCCGACGCAACAGTTATGTTTATGGATTAGATGAAAACTACAATTGGCAACAACAGGGCAATTTAGGCAACCAAACGCTCTCGATTAATAGCCCTAACGCTCGATTAATTGACATTAACCATGACAGATTAGCCGATGTCTTTGTGACCAACAGTCATTCAAGAAATGGCGTTTTTGAACATACAGTTGCGATAAATAACGGGAACGGTTGGGATACGCCTATCAGTATGCCAATGCCCGAGCTCAGTGTGGGGGTTCCACTAGCAAAATCTACCTCTCATATGGCCGATATGAATGGAGATGGACTCAACGACTTAGTTCATATGGATCAAAAGTCGATGTACTTTTTCGCTGGCAAGGGAACGGGCGGCTATTCAGAGGCCATTCAGGTTGATAACATTCGCGAAATTGCGAAAAGTATCCACAATACGGATAAAGTTCAGTTTGCCGATTTAAACCATGATGGCCTTGCTGATCTTGTTTACTTTAATGGTTTCAAAGTCACTATTTGGCCAAGCAAAGGACTATCAGGGCCTCAAGAAACATTAGCTTTCGGTCGCCCTATCGAGTTTACGCACCCCGATAAAATCGCACCTTCTAAAACCAAACTGGCTGATATTGATGGCAATGGTGTTGTCGACATCGTGTGGTTTCGTCCTGGAAAATATGAAAAATCCTTTACCTATTTATCAGTAATTCCAGGAAATTTACCGAACCAATTGCTTTCTGTCGATAATGGCATAGGGCAAACGTCAAGCATACAATACACAACCGTCGCTTCTGAGATGTTGCGTGATGAAAAACAAAACACCCCATGGCAACATACCCTGCCTATGGCTATGCAAGTCGTGAAATCAGTCACCACGGAAGACGCCAGTCGCCCCGGCCAAGCATCGATAAAAAGTTATCAATACCGTGACGGTTTTTACTTTGCAAAAGAGCGTAAGTTTGTTGGATTTAGCGAAGCAACACAACGCGATTTCGCCTCCCAATCAGCACCGGAAAGTCAAACTCACTACACTTTTTTATTGGGTCTTAATGACGAATCATTGCGCGGAAAGATATCGAAAATAGAAAAGAAAGATGCGGAAGGACGTCTTTTTTGGCAAGATACATATCAGTGGTCATCAAAGCGTTTATTCGACAGTGTTGATGACGATAGATTCGTGTCATTTGCAAGCAAAACGCATCAAGAGAAAAAGCTCATAGAACAAGGCCGTGGAAACCCTATTACGCTGGCATGGGATTACGATTACGATGATTTTGGTAACTTAATTCTTAAACGCGAACATGGCCGCCTTGACGATCGCTTTCAAGATCAGCGTGAAACCCATTGGCGCTACAGTGCGGAGAATGCAACGTCATTGGCTAACTGGCAATTACATTCTCCCATTGAAAAAACCATCACCAATGCACAGGGTAAACTGGTTGCGAAAACTCAATGGTTTTATGACGATGAAAGCTTTAGTGGTAGCAACCTAGGCGCCGTGTCAACGGGTAACCTAACCGCGACGAAAAAATGGATTTCACCAAGTAAGAACAACCAAACTATTTTTAGTCAACGTTCACATTACGACTCTTACGGCAACGCGACAGAATTCTTTGGCCCTCTTTATGGCGAGCAGCCTGGGCATAGGATTAGCGTAACTTACCAAGAGGGAATATATCCAACCAAAGAGAAACTTCACTTAGGTGGCCAGAGCCTGGTTGCCAGTGCGAGTTACGATTCTTCATTGGGCGTAATGACTCTATTTGAGGATTTTAACCAACAACAAACTCACATACAGTATGACGGCCTTGGCCGAGTCACTGATATCATTGCGCCGGGCGACAGCACTAGTGCGCCCACACAATCGTTTGAATACCATTACCAACAGAATTTTGATGGCGTCATGGTTAACTGGATCCGCAGTTTACAGCGTCTTGAAAAAGATGGTCGCCATATTGAACGCCGCCAATATTATGATGGTGGCGGGCGCAATCTAATGAACGTAAGCCAAACGGAGCAAGGCCCACGAGTCAGTTTGAAGAATAATTTCGATAGCCGTGGACTATTGGCCAGTGAAAGCATGCCCTATTTTTCGGCGACTATGGCTTTTCATTCAGGGATGGGGTCACAAGTCATTCGAAACAAATACGACGCGACCAACCGTACAATCAGTAAATACCTACCGGCCACTGACTCGCAAGGTGAAACATTTACCTATAACGAGTACTTGCCTCTTAAGTCATGGGTGCAAGATACCGCACAAACGGTTATCGGAGGCCAACACAGCGGAGCCGGTAAATGGTTAATATTTGATGGCCTTGGTCAATTACGAGAGGTAAAAGAATACGTTGGTGTGGATGTCAATGGTGAGCAAAGCACTCTGCAAGACTGGACCACCCGATATGAATATGACGCGCTCGATAATTTCACTCACTTAACCGATGCATTTGGCAATACCCGAACTATGCTTTATGACGGTTTAAGTCGCCAAACGTATCGAGACGACCCAAACCGTGGACAAGCTTGGTTTAACTATGATGCTGCGAGTAATCTAGTTGGCACCATAGATTCACGAGGCATGGCACACACTTACCTTTATGATGGCCTTAGCCGACAACTTGAAGAACGCTTCTATCAAGACCAAACGGCTATCCCATCAACAGGTTTCCATTCGCTGATTCTCGATCCAACCAAGGGCCGTACCTCTAAGCGGTACCACTATGATAGTAATCAAGATAAACAGCTCCATCATTTGAAAGGCCGACTTGCACAAGTTATCGATGAAGCAGGAAGCAGCTGGTTTGGTTACGATCAAAACGGTCGTCGTACTGTTGAAAAACGTCAAATTAAAGCCTTTGGTCAACAATCGGATATTTATACGACTAAGCGTACTTATAATAGCGCCGGTAAACTCACGCAACTGACTTACCCAGACAGTACTCACCTTGACTACCAATACGGTCAAGGCGGTGAGTTATTGGCGATGGGTAACATTGTCAACAACATTTCCTATAGTGCCTCTGCGCAATTGAGCCATGTTCAGTATGGAAATGGCATGCAAAGTGACTATGAATACGATGCGCTGAACCGACTCAAGAGCCGAGAAACCACTCGTCATTCGGACAGAACACGTCTTCAGTCACTTAATTATCAATATGATGAGGTATCGAACTTACTCGGCATTACCGACCAACGAACAGAGCAAGATAAAAAGACCATTGCCAAAGAGCTAGGGATCGAGAATCACTATTCTGAGCTCGACCAAACGCGCTTTTATGACTATGACGATTGGTATCGAATTGCACTCGAACAAAATAAGTTAAAGCTCACTCAATACCGTTTTGATCCAATTGGTAACCTTATTGCTAAAAACACCAACGATCCAATCCTAGGTGACAACAACTTAACTTTACGCTACGGCGGAAACACAGGCACTGGAGAAGATAAACGCTACAACCGACAAGGGTTACGCACAACCGATATAGCAGGACCACAAGCGCTCACCCATGCTGATGTAGGTATCAGTTATGATGCGGTAGGTAATCAGCTACGCTCAGGGAATCAACAATTTCAGTGGGATCATGCGAACCGCTTGAAACAAGTCGATAACCCGAAAAGCCAAGCAAAGTACGCCTATGACCACAACAATAAACGACGCCTCAAAGTCGTTAAGGACAGTAAAGGAAAGGTCACAACAACTTGGTATATCAGTGATGATGCTGAAATTCGTGAAGGTCAGCTGATCAAGTTTGCTCGTTTAGGTAGCCACCGTGTGGCCAAGACAAGCAAAAGTGATGACACCTTCACTCCAGAAGTTTATTATATTAAACAGCACCTTGGCTCAACAGAATTGACTGTGGACACTTCTGCTCAAGTCATTAATGCGTTCAATTACGAACCATTTGGTGATGTGGAAGCTCAGTTTGGTCAATCCGATCAAACGGTTTATCGTTTTACCGATAAAGAGCAAGACAAAGAATCTGGACTTGGTTATTTCTCGCAACGCTATATGAACCATAGCTACGGGCAATTCATCACCCCCGATCCTGTGTTTGCAAGAGAGGCCCGATTCACGGATCCTCAACGCTGGTCACCTTACGCCTATGGGCGAGGCAACCCGCTGAGGTATAGCGACCCTACGGGGGAATTCATCAGTGACATTGCGAATGGGCGGTACGATTTAGGTACTGTGGGTTATCATGAAACGATGTCAAAAATGGAAAGTATTGAGGCTAAAGCCCATGCAGAAACAATAAGTAACGCTAAAGCTAGTACAAAACAAGCGGCAGAGGTTGCTTACCATGAAGCGTCTAAGCAAGTGAGTAATGCTGCCAGTGCTTTGCAAAGTGGGTGTGGTAACATTGCTAATGTTGCTGGGCATATATCTGCAGGTTCGGCCATTTTTGGTGCTGCAACATTTACTGCAGGGGGATTTCTAAACCCAGTGTCAGATTTAGCGTTAGCAAATGCGGCCCTGACTGGTGGAATTTCGTTTGGTGCCACCGTATGCGAAGTAGGTGCTAGTTATGTATCCAACTCCCTGAATCAATCCAAAGCAACCCTGAGTGCGGCTTCTATTATTGGACATGAGTTTGCGCAGTCTACAAATCCCAAGAAAGCAGCCATTGGTAATGCTGTTGGTCTTGCATCTTGGGCTGCTTCTAACCTATCTGGTCCCTCTAATACTGAACATGAAAATGATGGCGATCGTTCAAGTAATGGCAAGGGAGTAGATACGGCTAGTAAAACAAACACAGAAAGTACTACAGGTACTTCTAATGACCCTACAAATGAAGGAACTTCTAGTACTGCTTCAGAGAACACATAGCACCAATGTCCATAAAATTAAAAGCCCTCATTGCGAGGGCTTTATTGAAGAATTAATTTACAAAAGAGATATTAGATGAAGATATCAAAATATAAGTACTCAATAATATGCTTAGCAACCATTACTGTATGCAGTTACCCGTTCATATACTTCCCTTCAGGAGAGTATGACTCAGATAGAATTTACTTTTTTTCTGTAATAAGCTCATTTATTGCATTTTTTTTATTAACATACACTATCGTACAGCTAGTACTAATAATAAAAAATAGAGATGACAAATACCAATTTGAAAATCATCGTATCGGCACTTATTTTATTATCGCCATATCACTATCTGCTCTTTATTATTTAAAAGTTGAAGATTACAAGGAAAATAGTGCTGACTACGTATATTGTGGCTCAATAATGAAAATGAAACTGAGAGGTTCTGTGGGGCTTTTAGAGAAGTTTGCAACATCTCAAGATAAATGTGATGAATAATTTTTCTCGCCGGTGCTGTAATAAAAGTGTGTGCGTATTTGTGAATCAGTGACGTTGCTAAGTTGGGATATATAGATTAGATTTTTTAGGGGAAAAGCACGCCCTTAAAATATGTAGAGTATTTGAACTAAAGTATTATGGGGCACAGGCTTTTCAGAAGAAAAGCCTGTTTCATCACCTGTCAGCAGTCTGTTTTCTCAGACAACCTCAGAGCGTCTTCTAGTTCAACGCCAAGGTATCGAATTGTATTATCTAGCTTCGAATGTCCAAGTAAAATCTGTACGGCCCTGATGTTTTTCGTTCTGGCATATATTAACGTGGCTTTGGTGCGGCGCATGGAATGAGTGCCGTAATAGTCAGCATTCAGTCCCAGTTTTACAGCCCAGTTCCTGATAATTGAACGATAGAATGAGTAGCTGATAGGTTGCCCAAAGCGTCGGCCACTCGGGAATAGAAAGCTGCTTGCCTCTAGGGATGCTGCAAAAATCCATCGGCTAATACTTTGCTGTGTTCTCGGAGTAATCTCATAGTGGACATCGGTGCCAGTTTTTTGCTGGATGCACTGAACCCTTTCATAGATAACCCCTTGCGAAGAAACATCGTAAACGTGTAGCTTTAGTAAGTCACTCGCTCTTAATTTGCTATCTATAGCTAGGTTCAGTAATGCGAGCTGCATCAGATCATGGCTTTGTTGCGTAATTAAATTTAGATATAGAGCCAACCCGTTTCGCGTATTTCTTAGTCAATACGACAAGTTTTAGGCATACCTAACCTAGTAAGCTTGTTCAACGCTTTTATCATCGCGTAAGTTTCACCCACCTGGGCATTGTAATTTCTTAAGCTCAGTTTCCCTCCTAGCAACTGTTTAACTCGATACATCGCTGTTTCTGAGAGTGAACGCTTGTGGTATCCATACCGCTCTTTCCAATACCAGAACGCTCTCGTGTCGTAAGCGCCATCACCAGACACCTCAAGGATACTTCGGCGTGTTTGTTTCAGTAAGTTCGGGAGTACCTCTCCATCTGTAACCGTCGATAAACTTAGCTCGGCAGCAACGATCTCATGAGTGTTGATATCGACGGCAATATGAAGCTTTCGCCAGACTCTACGCTTGCCATCCGTACCGTGTTTTTTGACTTTCCATTCACCTTCGCCATAAACCTTAAGGCCAGTAGCATCAATGACTAGGTGCTGTATCGCTCCTCTCGTTTTAGTCTTAATTGGCTCTACGACTGATGCAGGTGTAATGCGGGCAACTTAACGGTACATGGGCTAGCCTAAATATCGAGTCGATAAATCCTTGAAGCGCTCTCAATGGCATAGAAAAAACTCGTTTGACCATGAGTGCTGTCGTGATAGCTAAATCACTGAACCGACGCGGCCTCCCRCGCTTATTCTGTTTGCTTTGCGCCCACCCGCTTATTGCTTCTTCATCAATCCAAAAGGTCAGAGAACCACGGTTAATGAGTGATTGGTTGTATTGCTTCCAGTTGGTTGTTCCGTGATAGCTAAATCACTGAACCGACGCGGCCTCCCGCGCTTATTCTGTTTGCTTTGCGCCCACCCGCTTATTGCTTCTTCATCAATCCAAAAGGTCAGAGAACCACGGTTAATGAGTGATTGGTTGTATTGCTTCCAGTTGGTTGTTTTGTAACGAGGCTTAGGCATAGGACTACGAGAGAGAGTGGAGGTAGCTGATCAGATCGTAGGTTCTGGATTTAGTTCCATTGAATTACGCAACAAAGCCTTCTAAAGTTAAAGTTCTTCATGTTGTTGTTCATAATGTACCTTATTTATGCTGACTGATTGGTTCAGTTCAGTCTTGTATGTGGCGGAATTTTATGGGGGCCGCGTAGACCCCCTACTATATCGACTCCAGCTTATGCTTAACCAACTGCGGTTAGTATAAACGGATTAAAGTCGTTCGGTTGATTAGGTGCATGTGAAGTACCCATAGAACCACTGCTAAATCCGGCCATTGCTGACGCTAATTTATAAGTATCAGGAGCTTTAGTTGATCCTGCTTGCCCAAAACTAACATCATTTCCTGCGGAAAGCTCATCTAAAAACTCAGAGATAACATTACCCCCTGTAACAGTTCTTACATTTTTTCCTGATATAAACTGAAGCTTAGTAGGCAGACCTTTAAGCTTAGTACTCTTACCGGTTGAAAAATTAAGTTGGTAAACACCTTCAGACAATTTCGCTATAGTAGAGATTGAACTAACCTCTCCTTTAATAGCTAAAGTATCTATATTACCACTCTTTTGCTTACCGAAGTCTATCTCAATATTGTTATTACCATCAATCATCACCATATCGTTACCTTGCCCCGGCAACAGTTTCAACTTTAAGTCACCACCATTGATACGCTGAGTCGTATCAATAATATCATTACCGTCATTAGTTGAAACCATAGTTCTCTTAACAAAGCTCATATCAGGATAGGCTTTTCTCTCTTTAAGTGCATCAGGACTTAAATTTTTAATCACAACAGTATCGTTTACTGAGCCTGTTACTGCGTTAGAAAGTGAGTCTGCTTCAACATATGAAGACCAACGATTAATAGCTAGCTCATCTTCATAAGTAGTTAAACCATTATAAATATAATCTGAAAGCTGATCTTCCATCCACAAGTTAAGCTCATGTGCACCAATAGTCTTGTCTGATAATTTAATCATTGGAAAACGCATAGTAAAATTCTCTATCAGCGCTTGCATATCATTTTCACCAAAGTGGATCTCGTTGATGCTGGCCATATCACTAAAGATAACTTCACCAGAGCTTTTATTTTTAAATGTTAAAGCATCATTTTCCATCACTAATTCTAACTCATCTAGACTATTGACAGAAGTCAAGAATATCTGATTGAATTCACTTTCATCAAATATCTTAGTGTCACTTGATTCTGGGGTTATAATATAGGTATCAATACCTTTTCCTCCATTCAAATAATGGTATTTACCATTACTAGCCACTAAAACATCATTGCCATCGTTACCATATAAAACATCGCTACCTCCATAGGCAATGAGAGTTGAGCCTGACTTAGAAGCTTTAAGTTGATCCCCATTACTTGCACTGCCTCTCACCGTTTCAAATGAACGGATGGTTTTATCATTATTAGTATAAAGTCTCTTTATGATATTTTTTTCTAGATCAACCAAAACACGACCAGAATTTAGCTTTGAAAGATCTAAAGTATCTTGGCCATTTCCGCCATCAAGTGTATCTATATCATTCCATGTGACGTTTGATAATTGAACCATCTCGTCAAAATTAGAACCAGAAAATGTAAATTTACCACCCTTAGTATTTTTTAGATCTAAATGGTAACTTAATTTATTATCCTTATTTTCAACGTCCTTATAATCTTTAGCACTAAAATGTATATTTTTATTTTTATGATCAGAAGAGATTGAAAAATGAATATTTTCAATATTTCTAGCATAGGTTTTAAGCTCTTTTAAGTAGCTAGGATCAATTCGTAAGTTTAAGACCGTGTCAGCGGTAACATAAGGTTCTAAGGTTGTTACACTACCATCGGAAATAATCGCAAGTGTATCTGAACCCGCACCACCATCGACACTTAGACCATAGTTCTGGCCGCTTACCTTTTGTTCAGAAACAATAACATCATCACCACCACGAGTTTTAACCACAGAATCTATTTTTCCTTCTATTGGATAGCTAAAACTCATTCTCCCAGAAGATACATTGCTGCCTATAACAACACGGTCTGAATTCTCACTTCCTTTAAAATGGACGCCATGAGTGACTGATGGCAAAAAATTAAACCGTTCAATCCCAGAAAAATGAGCTCGGTTTGAAATCTTATTCCCAGAATTAAACTCTTCAGCATATTGAGTTTTTGCATCTACAAAGAGCGTTATTGGTTCACTAAGATTAGAGTCACTATTTTGGCGAATGAATTTTAACGTGTCTTTACCTGGACCTCCGCTAATAATGCTATCTTTTGGATCATAAACAAGAGTGTCATTACCTTTTTGTCCAAGTAAAATATCAGAGCCACCATAACCGTCTAAATAATCGTCGCCATCCCCCCCTTTAAGTATTTGTTTTAAATCTGCGCCTAATAAAATATCGTTGCCATTGCCACCATCTAACGTTTTAAGGCCTTTTATCGTATTAGCGGCTATTTGGATCAGGTCATTACCATCGCCGCCAGTTAATGTTCCTTTTCCTTGTGATATGTCTACAATAGCATTATTCAGCTTTTTTAACGCATCTTGAGACTGGCCTTTTAGCTTATCTAGGCGTCGCTCAATTGTCCTTTTTTGCTCTAGAAGGTAAGTGTCAGTGAATTCATTATCTTCATCTACACCGGAAACTAACGCATCTGTTATAACCTCTAGAGAGTCGTAGCCTTTCTCTTTGAAAGAGCTCCACATGTCATCTACATACTTTTTAAATTCATCAGAATCAATGTATTTATCAAAAGCTTGCTCTAGTTTTTGATCAGGAGTTCGTGTATCCACCATTTCAGTAAAAAAGCCAATCAAATCACTGACCAATCCCACGACAGTGCTGATTAAATCAACAATAAAGGAAGCAGCAGTACCAATACCAGGGATAAAATCCAAAACTGTACTTACTGCGTCTAAAACGACGGTTACAGAATCAAGGGCACTCATAACACCAAACATGGCTGCACGCCCATGGTTGCCTTCTTTTCTGGCGGCATCAGCTGCTGTCGCATTTTTGATCACATTCGTGACCCCAAGTCCCATACTAATAATACCACCGGCTACAGGAGCAAATCGTGCAGCTTTTTTAGCAACGGCTTTACCCGCCGATTTACCAGCTGTCTTAGCGAGTTTTTTCGAAATTTTTTCGGTTACAACCTCCGCAACGCTCGCAATTCCAGAACCCAGAGCAAATGTCCCCTGAGCTATGCGAAAATCTTTATCAAAGCCAGCTCCTTTATTGGAGCCTGCAATAATATCTGTAATACCTTGACCGATACCAAAACCTGCACCAGCTACTTTGACTCCAGTGCCTGCTTTTGAAAAAATGGAACTTGCTGTTAATTTCTTATTTCTCGCCCTCACTAATAGCTCTGATTTAAACTGACTAGAACGATGTTGAGCGTGTTCTGCAGGAGAAAACGCGTTCTTATCTAATGGATCATTAATATTAAATGTTTCATCAAACCGTAGCATACGGCGTCGGCGTTCCTCGACTTTTAATTTAGTTATACTCACCTTGCCTGGATTAGCCTCTGCTGCTGCCCAGTTCTTTAAATACAACTCTTGTGTCGATAGCTTCTTTTTGATTTTATCTATAGGGGATGGGCGAAATGCTACACCAGCCTCAGCCACCAACTCCGGTAATGCTACCCCTTGTCCTGAAACAAACCCCCCAACAGTGGTCCCTGAGCCTGAAATATAATCACTATAAGCGATCAGGTTTTCTGTTGCTGTTTTACTGGGACGAATCCCCGCATCTGCAACACTTGCGTCAGAGCCTGCAACCTTTGATAAATCGAGCTCTCCATTCAAGCCTTTTTCAAAGTTAGACACTATTGTAGCGATTTCCGGATCCGTTTTTAATTCCTCAAGAGCCTGAATTATATCGTGATCTTGAGATCTATCCATCGATTGTATTAGTACATCAATCATACCCAATGGGTCTTTAGGTGCTTTTCCTCTCGCTTGGTCAATAATATTGTTACCAATATTCCTCATAATTGAATCATAGTCGACCTTTGATGCACTTGACTCTGGTTGACCTGTTGATTGTTGAGTTGGATTTGCTACCGCCATTTGATTTTCCTTTAGTCATTATTGGCTCGGTTGCTAAAATAATTAAATATCAACAACCGAGCTAGCGCCCATTTCAATTAATTAAATAGGTCGGGGCAAACCCATTTAATAAAGACCCGCACCATCTCATGCGTGTCCTTTCCCTTAATAGTCACTAGGGAAAATTTCAATATATTCGTCAGCATTATCCCTGCTGCTGTTGCCAAAGCTCCGCATAAATCCCTTGCTTAGCCACCAATTCATCATGAGTGCCTGATTCCATTATCAACCCCTTATCCATCACCAATATCCTATCCGCATGACGTAACGTATTAAGCCTATGCGCGATACTTATTACCGTTCGGCCTGCACTAATTGCATCCTTGTTCGCCATAATGGCTGCTTCCGATTCGTAATCTAAGGCACTCGTCGCTTCATCAAGTAGTAAAATCTTAGGCTGCGTAATAAGCGCTCGTGCCAAGGCAATACGCTGACGCTGCCCACCCGAAAGCCGGCTACCCTTCTCTCCCACTTGCGTCTCGTAACCCTCCGGTTGCTCGGTAATAAACTGATGCGCACCCGATAACATAGCCGCTTCCATCACGGCCTCATCACTGGCCTGTGGATGACAAAGGCGAATATTCTCCGCAATCGAGCCTGAGAACAGCACGCTTTCTTGCAGTACCACACTCATACTCCGGCGTAATGTCACCGGGTCTGCTATTGCCAAATCCAATCCATCTACCAACACCTGACCATGCTGCGGTATATACAAACGCTGCAGCAAGCGCGTTAATGTCGATTTGCCTGATCCTGATGGCCCCGTTATCCCCACAAACTCGCCCGCCTTAATATCTATATTTAGATTTTGCAGTACCTCTGGCATGTCTTCTTGATAACGAAAACGCACATTCTTAAAACTGATACTGCCTTTTAATTCGGGAATAGACGCCAGTCCACCACTACCTTGCTCTGTCGGTTCATCCAATATATCCCCCACTCGGCGTAGTGATATCAGGGTTTGCTGAAAATCCTGCCACAATTGAGCAAGACGAAGAATCGGTTGAGTTACGTGTCCAGAGAGCATATTAAAAGCCACCAGTCCACCTGCGGTTAAAGTGCCTTCCATCACCAAGGTTACCCCCCACCAGAGCACTATTGCTGAGGTGATTTTTTGAATCAAACCGATACCTTGTCCTGCACAAATACCCACTACATTGGCCTTAAATGACGCGCGGATAAACGCAGCAAGTCGCTGCTCCCATTGATGTATAAAACGAGATTCTGTGGCGGTAGTTTTAACCGTCTCAACACCGGTGATAGTGGCTGAAAGATAAGCGGTATTCTCTGCGCTTAGCTCATATTCACGCAGCACTCTTGCCCTTAAAATTGGTCCTATAGTCAGCCAAAACACAAAGTAGATAACCAAAGAGCCTAATACAATAAATGTAAGCTTCGGTGCATAAGCAAACATCACCGCTACAAACAGCCCAATAAATACCATGTCCAATAACATGGTCAGCGCGGAGCCCGTTAAGAATTGGCGTATCTGCGCCATTTCCCGCACCCGTGCAATGACTTCGCCTGTTTGGCGCTGTTGAAAATACTGCATTGGCAAAGCGACTAGGTGTTGATACAGTTTGGCTGAAAGCTCTGAATTCACCTTGCTGGCAACATTGGCAAATAACCAGCTACGAATAAACCCATAAATCGGCTCAAAGATAGCTAGCGTCATCAAAGCAAACCCCAAGACTTGCAAACTGGATAAGCTGCGGCTCACTAACACCCGATCTATCACATTAGAAAAAATTAGCGGTGTCACCAGAGCAATCAACTGCATCATTAATGACACCAACAACACCCAGCCAAACTGCCGTAGGTGTTTTTGTATTGAGGGGATAAACCAGCTGAAACCAAAGACACGTTTCTTAGTCGGCTCTGCCTCTTCTGCGAGTAAGATAACTTCCCCTTGCCAGCAGCTTGAAATCGCTGTGATAGATAAGTTTTCTACCTGATTACTCTGCGCATTAAACAGCGCTAACGTTGTTGCTTTCTCACCCTCTCTTGTGACACGCTCTAATAGTAACCACCCTTTGTCTGTATTTAACAAAGCGGGTAAAGGCAGCATAGAGAGCCGACTTACTGTGGTCATTAATGGTCTTGCCCTCAATCCAGACCAGCTCGCGCAGCGACATAAATCTACCTCATCAACTGCTAAGTCGCTGCGACCTAATTGATGAAGAAGCTGCTTTACTTCCACTATTTTCTTAAAATGATGTGCAGCCCTAACCAGCGCTGTGATAGCCTGTTCATTTTTTGGCATCAATACAGCATCACGCTTCAATGTTTCGTGGAGTTGCGACCTATTTTGTTCTTGCTGAGCGGTTTTATTTTGCTCAGAGCTCACTGTGTTATCAGTACTGCAGTGGCTATTCGTACTATCAGCATTAGTGTTCAATTGGCCCTTAATCGCTGTAACTTCCATATCGGTGTTCATGGTTTGCATGAAGCTAGCTCGATAACGCGGGCTGCTATTTATTACCTCCGTCATTAGCGCTCCCTCAAGGCTTCTGATTGATACTGCTGCAAGGGACTGAGCAAGTAATCAATCACTCGGCGGTCACCGGTACGTATCTCAGCATTGATCGACATGCCCGCTTGCAGTGGTACATACTGGTCTTCAACCAAAATGTTGTTTTCAGTTAAGTTCACCCTCGTAGGAAACACCAAACCCAGCTGTTCATTTTCAACCGCATCTTTAGATACATTCACAACCTTACCAGCGAGGGTGCCATAACGGGTATATGGAAAAGCATCCACTTTCACTTCCACGTGTTGGCCGTTATATACAAATCCGACATCTTTATTTAGCACCATGACTTCCGCTTCCAACAGCGCACCTTCTGGCACTATCACCATCAAAGCTTGCGCAGGTTGTACGACGCCACCCACGGTGTGCACAGCTAATTGTTGCACCACGCCACTGACTGGTGCTAACAGTTTATGCTGACGGCGCTTATCTTGTGCTTGGACAAGTTTTTGCGTGATGACCGCTAATTCAGCTTGTACGTTGCTTAACGTGTCATAAGCTGCTTTTCGGGTTTGACTTAAATAGCTCGAACGTTGCTGCATTAAACTATTTGCCTGAGCCTTTAATACCGTGGCCTCATTTTGTTTTTCTGCTAATTGAAACTGGGTGCTTAATAGCTCTTTTTGCTGGGCAAGGTATTCAATACGAGGAAACTGCTCCTTTTCAACCAACAACCTGCTGGCCTCCAAGCGTGTTTTGATATTTGCAATCAATTTTCGTAACGAGTTCACCTCTATCTCACGGGCTTGTTGCGTGGCTTCATTGACTACGATATCACTATCCAACCGCTCAAGATTGGTCATGATCTCCTGCCAATCACTGCGTAAATTATCCTTTGCGACTAATACCTGACTGGCACTAGCTTGTGCTGGCGCAACAAATAATACCAGTGGGTCTGACTGCTCTTCATTAATCGCTTGAGTTTCAAGAAGCGCAAGCAGGCGCGCTTGCTCAAGCTGCTTATAAATAAGCTGCTGCTCAAACTCCTCAATCTCAGAATCCACCCCAACTACATTTAGCGTAATGAGCACATCGCCCTGTTCAACGCGTTGCCCATCTTGCACATTAATCGCCGCAATCTCCCCTGGCGATATCGGCTGTATCACCTTGGAGCGACTCGTGACGATTAAGCGCCCTGTTGCATTTGCGTTAATATCTAACCGGCCAAACACTGACCACAATATCGTAACGATAATCAAGGCCATCAATGCTAATGCAGTGCGACGGGCAAATGGCGCAGGCGGGCGGTCAATGATCTCAAGATAGCCCGGTTGAAATTCATATTCATCTCGGCTTTTAATAACGACCTTTTCAGTTTGGTTTTCTTTACGCCAAGCCTGTACTATGGTTTTAAAATACCTAAACATCGGCCTGTTATTCCTCTCTTAATTCTTGTTGTAGCTGCCATAATCCCGCGTAAGTGCCCTGTAATGCTAATAGGGCATTATGATTACCTGACTCCGTGATATGCCCTTTTTCTAAAGTAATAATACGGTCACAATGCCGCACCGTTGTCAGACGATGAGCAATGATAATAACCGTGCGTCCTGCGCAGATGGATTTCATGTTGTTTTGTATTAATGCTTGGGATTTATCATCAAGCGCACTGGTCGCTTCATCAAAAATCAAGATACGCGGGTTTGCCATTAACGCCCGTGCAATGGCAATGCGCTGGCGCTGTCCTCCCGATAAAGAGCCACCACCTTCGGCTAAAACAGTGTCATAACCTTTAGGCAGTTGTAGGATAAATTCATGAGCACTCGCCAATTTAGCCGCGGCAACGACATCATCAAGTGAAGCGCTTGGGTCTTTGAGAGCGATATTTTCCCGCACGCTTTGGTGAAATAAGTAGTTCTCTTGCAGTACAACACCTATTTGGCTGCGTAAATATTCAGGATCAAACTGATCAAGTGGTACGCCATCCAGTAACAATTGGCCTTCTGAGGGTAAATAGAGCTTCATTAATACCCGTGCAAGGGTAGACTTTCCTGAACCTGATGGACCCACAATGCCCAAGGTCTCTCCCGTCTTTATTGACAGGTCAATATTATTTAATACGTTTGGTTCATTAGGTTGATACCGAAACGATAAGTTACGTAAATCTAACCTGCCATGCAGTGGGATATCTGGATAGTAACTAGCTTGCTCTTGCTCCGCAGGTAAATTAAGCATGTCCCCTAGCTTATCTACAGCAACACGGGTTTGCACAAACTGTTGCCATAATTCAACCAACTTGGCTATCGGCTGACTAACATGTGAAGCCATCATGTTAAAAGCAATCAATTGCCCGATAGTGATCTCCAGTGACATGACTAAATTTGCACCCACCCAAATAATCGCGACACTCGTTACTTTTTGTAACAGCATGACACCATGGCTGATAAATCCATTAAGTGTTTGCGTTTGAAAACCTGCCTTGACCATCTCTTGGGTTTGCCCTTCCCACTTACGCTGCATTTGCGGCTCAACGGCAAGGCTTTTTACTGTTTCAGCCCCACTTACCGACTCATTTAAAAAAGAAGTATTCACCGCTGCGGTTTGAAACTGCATTTCAATCCGCGCTTGTAACGGGTTGGTTGTCCACCGAGCCAAAAAAAAATAAAAAGGCAATGACACCAAGACAATGCCAGTGAGCATGGGCGATAACCAATACATGACGGCAAAGAAAACAAACGTGAACAAAACGTCCACACACAGGGTTAACATCGAGCCAGTTAAAAAATTACGAATACTGTCAAGCTCTTGGACTCGGGTAATAATCGCGCCCACTTGTCGGTGTTTAAAATACAGCAGTGGTAACCCTAATAAATGACGAAATAATTTGATCCCCAAACGAATATCGATACGACTAGAGGTGTGCACAAATAAATATTCACGAATACCTTTAAGTACTACCTCAAAAATCCCCACTATCACCAACACAATAACCAACACATCTAAGGTTGCTAGCGCGTGATGCACCAGCACCTTATCCATCACCACCTGAAAAAATAGCGGCGTGACCAAAGCCAATAACTGCAACATCAATGAGAAAACAAGTACTTCACCCAGCAACTTACGATGACGAATAAACTCAGGAATAAACCAAGATACATCAAAGCGCAGCGCTGGCCCCAACACTTGAATAACATCCCCACTCCACTGCTCGGTGAGCTCTTCTCGAGTAATAATACGCGGATTATCCTCGCCAATAACCTGCAATAATGCTTGCTCATCTGACAAACGCGCAAGTACCACATAACAACCGTTTTTTTGCCTAAAGGCTAACGGGACATGCTGGTTTTCAAGGGATTTTAGTGTAAGTCTACGTGATTTGATTTGTACTTGGTTGGCTTTACTTAAAGTAAGTAGTTGTTTCTTTAACGGTAACGTTTCGAGCACAGCAATATCTTCAGTGGTTTCAGTCGACCCTGCTGGCGTAATGCCTGCTAACTGCATTAACAACGTCGCGCAAGCTACTCCAGAAGCAGAAACACTATCTTGGCTTGTATCAATTTGAAGCACAAAGACCTCTTAATAATCCGGATTAAACATCAAAAAAGCCTCAAGCCTAGTACGCCACCACATGAAATGCGGCACTAATGACCTTATATGTCATATAGCAGAGAAATACTCGAGCCCCATCAATGATCATAAACAAATTCTTTAGGGTTCATAGTTATAATTTCATCGCCACCTAATAGTAAATATATGAAGCTCATCACCAGTAAAGCTATTGACAACCTTGCATTGCCATAATCTGGCAGTAAAAGCCTCATATTAATTAATTAATTTTTTGAATGATTATAAAAAATAGATAAAAAAAATAGATTCTTTACTCTAATTCGATTACATAAATACTCATTACTTATTTGATCTACATCAAGACAGCTGCGTATTTTCATCCAAGCAGATCACCCAATACCGCTGTTTTTCAAGCAAGTTGTCGCCTTTTTTACAATTAAGCAACGTTAATGATTACGCTGCACACTTTTCAGGGTTCAAGTACACCTCATCGATATAACTCCAGTCCCTCGCCTGCCGACTCCATCTGCCTGGATGAGTCAATTGAGCGCGTTGGTAGACTTGTATACGTTGTCGGAGAATTTTACTATCCTCGCCGCAATGCCTCTGCTGAGGTGTCACATACTTTATGCCACTGTGTTTATGCTCATTGTTATACCAATCAACAAAATTACCAACCCAACACCGAGCGTCTTCAATAGAAGAAAACCCATCCATTGGCCATGAAGGACAATACTTTATTGTTTTGAACAACGATTCCGAGTATGGGTTGTCATTGCTTACTCTTGGCCTAGAGTAAGAACTTACGACCCCAAGATCATGCATCTTGGCAAGCATGGTGTAACTTCTCATAGGAGCACCGTTGTCTGAGTGCAAAGTAATGTTGGCTTGCACGCACTTTTCCCGCCATGCAGTTCTTTGGAGTAACTCCGCTGCATATTCGCCTAGCTCCTGATCATACACTTCTGCACCTACTACTTTTCTACTGAAGATATCCATTATTAAATAGAGGTAATAGTGCTTCCCTCGTATTTTCGATGGCAAATAACTGATATCCCAGCTCCATACCTGATTTGGTTTACAGGCTTTTTGAACCTTTGGGCGAGAAGGGCTTTTGCCAGCTTTGCTACGAGTTCGCTTACCTAGCTGGTTATTTGCTTTTAATACACGATAAAATGTTGACTCTGAGGCAATGTAAATGCCTTCATCAGCCAACATTGGAACGATGATATTCGGCGGTAAATTGGCATATTTTGATGTATTGCAGATATCTAATATCTGCTGCCTTTCGGCTTGTGATAGCTTATTATGAGGCTCGCGCAACCGAGGATGCTGACGCATGTCACTTGTGATTTCGGCAGAGTTACGTGTCCAACGCTGAAACGTTCGTATTGATAACCCAACAGTGGAGCAAGCCTTTGTCTTTGTTGCCCCTTTACGTACAGCTTCATCAACAAGTGTGACTATTCTAAGCCGCTCTGAGATAGGAATTAATCTTCCTCGTTGGTTTCCCAGAGGGCATTGAACTTTTCCCGCAAAACCAGTAGCGCAGCCGTTTCAGCAAGTGCTTTCTCTTTACGAGCCAACTCCTTCTCCAACGCTTTTACCTTTCTGCGTTCCTCACGTAATTGCTTGTTTTCTTTGTGTGATATTGAAGTTGATGCTGCGCTCTGCGCCTTGATAGATAGTGCTCGCCAGGCTTTAATGTCATCGACAAATAACCCTTTAGACCTACAGTATTCAGCTAACTCGCGCTCAGACATTGTCGCAGTTTCAATCACTATGAAAAATCTCTGCTCTGCTGAATAATCAGTAGCAGCATTTTCTATAGGCGGCTCTGTAGACAACTGGCCGCTTTCAACAAGTTCATTTCTCCACTTAGATACCACAGAAGGACTCACATCTAATTCTTTAGCAATTCTTCGATGAGACCAATTATATGGTGGTAATAACCAAGTTTGACCTTTCGTTTTCACATCAATTGGAACTGGATTAGCTGACATAGTTATCTCCTTAAAAATCTAGACGACAACTATGCTGACACAGGGGGTTATTACCCGATCTCCTTCATGTTAATACGCAGTCGCTAAAACAATGACTCGTATTCCAACTTTTTATGCCTTTGCATCAAGGAGATATCGTAGCCATCAAGCAGCCAATTTATCTGCTGGCCAGTGAGGGTGACCAACTCATCAGTGCGCTTTGGCCATTTAAATTTCTCTTCGGCAAGCGATTTGTAGTAAAGCACAAAGCCGTTGTCCTCCCAGAAGAGGCACTTGATTTTATTGCGCTGTTTATTGGTGAAAACGTACAGCTCACCGCTAAACGGATTGTGGCCGAGCTCTAGCTCAACGAGTGCGCTTAACCCTCGGTGCGACTTGCGAAAATCAATCGGGTCACGGTAGAGGTAGATTTTCGGTAGCGTGAGTGCGGGTCTTAACGTGGGCTGGTGCATTAGCTCATACACTCGATGAGTTTCACAGCGACATGAGCATTGCACTCATCAATGCCCTCAACTTGAGCACCGCTTGGTAGCGTGACAGTGAGCGATGAACTGATATGCTCGGTGACGGTTTCAACTTGTGCGAGAGCGAACTTGGAGGTGACTGACTTGGTTACTGAATTTGTGCGGTTGAATTTGCGTTTCCAATAACTGAATTGAGATTGGTCTAGGTCGTGGGTTCGGCAGTATTGCGCTTGCGAGAGGTTAGTGGTTTGCCAAGCCTCGACATGATGCTGCCAAGTTTGCTGTAGAGATGACATAAAAGCCTCCATAGGTAATGACTGTTGTCATTATCGGGGGCTTGGGTTTAAATGGGAATGACGTCGATAATTAAGCGCTTACTTAGCTAACTGCACAAACTATACTAATTTCATGAGTTTTAAGGTCAGAAATTTCCTTGGAAGATTTGAATAAATCCGTCGAGAGCTCTCTCTCCGTCAGGGTGAGGAATTCTTCTACCATGTGCTCCCATTCCTTGCGACACATAAATGTTTGACCCTAGAATAGCGATGTTAGATGGGGTGTCTAACTGCGATGCCAGTTCTTTGACTTTCTTATTAGCAAAATCAACACTTAAAAGCCTTCCACTGAATCTTTGATACCCTCCGTGTATTGCCCTATCAGGGATATGATCTCTGGGTAGTGGTTCCAGAGTCGTTTTACATAGCTCTGTAATGAGCAAGTTCCCGGTTTGGTCGATGGCAATGCCAGTAGGAAGCGTTAGCCCCTCTACTACGGTAGTAAGTGCACCGCTCCCCACGTCTAGGGCGACGATTTTCCCCTGCTGTTTCAGAAAGTTGACGCCCTGCTTGTTACTGTCCGTTTGGAATTCACCTGAAAACAGGCTAATCAATAAGCGATCATTGTCATGGCAGTAAATGACGTTGACGGGTACAGCTTCTTGGCCTTGATCAAGGGTTGGCAGAGCGCAAACGACTTTTTCTTTTTGGTTTAGTCGAAACTCAATCACTTGGTTCGTGTCGGGCTTTATGCCATACCAAGCTTCTTGCTGAGGGTGAAAGCATAAGCTGTTGATATTGCCCTGTGTTTCAAACAAGGGTTCTGTGCCTGCCTCGGTTAAATGAAACACTTTCGAGCCGTGAATATAGTCTGTGAAACTGACAATCCACTGCTCCTGTTCGGTATTGGTAACATTAATGATGTCTGAAAGTCCCATAATCTCATCACGACACATTTTGGGCTGCATATTCATCGCAGTTAAACCGCTGAGCAGATTATGTTTAAGCTCGCCTGTGTCTTTGTCGCGCACGGTAACTTTGCCATTATGGGATATCGTTTCTTGGCCGCTGCCTGCTTCGACGACAATTAGGTCTCCATTTTCGTTAAATGTCATCCCTCTCGGGTTAAGTAGGTTTCGGCAAAGGATTTGCGATGCCAAAGGCTGTTGAGTGATTTCAGTCTTATCTATATGAATAACGGTCTTCATTTTAGTTCCTGTCTGATGCGGGCACTCACTGTTGTGCAGAGAGTGCCGATTTTGGGGAGTTAGATAGCTTTATTGGGATCCCAAGGTTCACTAAAAGCAAAGGCGTTAATGAGTCGAACTTGACTTGGTGACATGGAGCGTACGATTGGCATATACAAGGTAGTTGGCCAGTATCGGCTAGACATCCGTGTTTTGATGCCTTCACGATGCTTAAGGATGGTTTCGGCGTCATTCAGCGGAAACACCGTCGACATGCCTAAGAAGTTTAAGTAGTGATACCGTAAGGCATGTTGATACACGAGTTCCCATGTAACGGGGTCTCCCTCAACGAGGTCAAAATTGGTGTATTGGAATTTTCGGGTGTTGATGGTTTGTTGCGCTTCGCCAAGATTAAAGTTGATGTCATAGAAGCCTGCCATCTCATCGAGGTCGTTTTTGCCTGGCGAGTTATCAGCAACTTGTATGGTGTATTTGAACGATGTTGCCCCGGCTTTAACGGGTATCGCCCCAGTTGGTTTCCCTTCGTCTAAGTCGAGGTCGAGATAGTCGGCAAAGCCAGGAGTATTTTCATTTGTTGACAATAAGATGGTTTGGTCGGTATCTAGCGCTCCTCCTAAATAGCGAACTTGTATGGTGATCTCTTTGCTATCACCTGCTTTATCGCCCACGTATACGTCGATATCACTTGAGTAAAGCCGGTAACTGGTTTCTTTTAGGAGTAGGTAGTTGTTGTGAACCACCTTTTCACCATTGATTACCAGTGGGTTAGAAGCGAATGATTGAGAAGTTTGTTTATCGAGAGGGATATCAATGATGCCGCCATATTGATAGTAGTTAATGTAATCGGGACCATAAGTGGTGCTCTCTTTCCCGCCTACAATCGTTAACTTACCAAAATCAATGGCGGGTTTTGGCGGAACTGTTTTAAAGCCCGCTCGGTCTTCTCTGAACGTACTTTGAAGGAACGCAAGGGACATATTGACGGAAAGGAACTCCTGTTCTTGCACTTTGCTGATACATGCAAAAGCTGGTGCGGTTTGATTCTCGCGTTCGGTATTGTCGATATGACTAATGAGTAGCCTTCCATCTGGGTTGTTCGCTGTCTCACCTTCGCATGCGACAGAGAGTGTGCCTATTATACGGCCGACGCTTGGATTGCGAGGTGTTTGACGCTGGGCAAGTTTTGTATTGTATTCTTCAGTTGTCATTTGCGGGCACATTTCAAAGAAACTGAAATTGACAACAATCCCAGTCGCGCCTTTGGTATTGAGAAGACCTCGAATGATCTGGTCTGCTTCATCATTTCCACTCAGCGCGGATGCTTTTTTTACATCTTCCGTTATTGGAAAAGTCACTTGCCAAGTGCCGGCAAAATTACTTGAACCTGGGGCATCATTTGCGCCAATCAGAGTCTTAAATGACAAGCCACCCGATGAATTGCCAATGTTTCCGCAGATTTGATCACTTTGGATATAAAGCAAAGGTTTGTCGGGGTCACCAAGGAGCAGGCCGCCTACAGCGATTTGTGAGTAGGTTTGCCCTAAAGGATTCAAGTCAACCATTACAGGGCTTGAGGTATACGCTTGATTTGTGTCTGGGTTGACAGACCCCAGTAAAGAGAAGTCAAAGTTTGCTAAAGGGGTGTCGGTTGTAACCGCGCCAGGGTGGCCTGATGTATAAACCTTAACTTTTTGAGTGGTGACACTATGTTGCCCATATATATTCCATCCTCCATTGGTGAAATAACCTTCTTCTGTCGGCGTCTGGAACATATCGATGATTTCTTCATCTGAGATGCCATGTTTATAGATAAAATCTGTCAGTGTAGATGTCGCTGGATTGAAAATGTCATGCTTTTGACCATCAACAGGGTAGGTTGCCTTGTTATTGGGCACACTCACATCGACCTCGATGCCCCCAAAAAAGTTGATTCGATAGTTATTTAGAATACTCATTGCAATAGTCCTTTATTTGTCAGAGCTGTGTGCTTCAAAAAACAGGAATGAATAATCAGCCTTAATGCCGTTATCAGGTAAGGTGGCTGTGCTGTGGCAGTTGATACAGTTACTGCTGCTCTGGATGTAACTTTCCATTGTGGTGTTGGCGAGTGGTGTGGGTGTGGGAGTGCCTAATGGGTTACTTGGGTTATTGGGGTCGGTTGGCCACTGTGTGGAGATCAGTTGATAGTTTTCTAACACAGTGCCTTTAAGTTTGAGTTCAAACTCAGAGTTTAATTTGGCTGCACTGGCGTATATCGGCGTGTAACGCGCGAGTGGATTAGGGGTGGTAAATGGTAGACAATTTGTGGTGTTGCTCAATCCACAAGGTGGTTGGTTGGTCTCCTTGGCGCTGGCTTCTGCATTAAAATAGGTGTACTTCATCCCTTCCTCTGGCTGGCTTACTACCTTTTTTGCATCCTTGTCGTACAGAGCGGGAGGAACATTGTCGATATGTTCAAATGTACCCCATATCCACTGTTTGAAGCCCGGCACTTTGACTATTTGATGAAAACCCACTAGGCCAAGCAGAGCCGGTTTGGTTTTGTACTGACCAGTGTCGCCCTCCGGTATTGGATTCCCCTCTTTGTCAAAGACCACCACTTGAGCCCGCTGGGTAATATAGCGTTTTGCTAGATCTGCATTGTCTTCTGGCAATTTTCGCCATGCAGACTTTATTTCCATGGACCAGTTTGGAAATGAAATGCTGCTTACATCGTCAAAGTTCGCTTTATCGTAGAGCTTGTTGCCGTGGACGTAGTCGTACCATGTTTCGTTGACCCACATTTGAAAATAAGTTGGTTCATCCATTTGGTCGATGAGCCAGCCACCTACTGCTTCTTCATGTGCTTTTATCGCAGCGTTAGCGCTTGCTTTCGCGATTTGAGAGGTGGCAAATGGGGATTTTCCTTTTTGGTCGCCGTAACCGCTGTAGCCATCGTTCCACGAACCGGGATCTTGCCCATCGGCTAGAAAGACTTGTTGTGAATCTTTATATGTAAGCCAAACAGGTCGCTCACTTACACTCGGCAACTTACAAGGCTTAGCTGGTTCACCGCGCGTTGAAGTACTTGCACTTTGGTTAAGGGCGATAAAGGTTTTCCAACTGAAAACATCGAATTCTGCCTGTGTGGGGGAGTCAGAAAATGAATGCTTTGGAACCTCACAAGGTAGCGCTTCATGATGTTTTACTTCTTTGGCCAATGTATCCACAGAAACAATCACAAGCAGTGTAGCAATTGCGCCCAATGCGGTTTTTTTATCAATGTTCATGCTATTCACTCCTTTGGTCCGAGAACAGGCGGCACTTTTCAGTGGTATCGATTGGGCACCATTTTTTGACACTGTCCCAAAGTTCAGTATTTGGCTTTCTTCTTTGAAAATTTACGTAGTTTTGGCTGACCATTGGGTCTAAGGGTTCACCTTCGATCTCCAAGCTTCCAGTGAAGAAAAACGATTGTGGATTTTGCTCTAGTTTGCTAAAGGTCGAGGCGAGTTGAGCCGGTACTGGTTTATAAAAGGCGTAAGCGAACAAAATAGGAGGCTTTACTTCTTCCCACATTTGCTTCCAGTAATAGGCTTGCACGCTACTGTTGAGGTTTTGGCTAGCCTGTGGCCAGTAATCTAGATGTTTAATAAAGTCTGTTCGAGGGGGATGGTTGCTCGGTGAGAACATACAGCAATCCGGTTTGAGTTGGTTTAGCATCTGCTTGCTTGAGTTTGTCTTCATGTTGTCGCCATCTGGAAAGGTCAAGTAGTAGGCTTGTTTACCCAGAGAGACGAAGGCGCAGCTGTGCTGATTGTCTTCAATCGTTCGGCCAAAAATAGGTAGGCAGAACTTATCGTAATATTCCAGCATTGCGCCCACATCTTCTTTGTCTGTCGGCTTTTTTGGCCGCCACTTGCTGTCGTAATAGCTCGCACCATATGAGACGATGTAGTCGGAAGGTGTTAGTGTCGATGGTGGGCTTGAATAGGGTGGTGGGTTCGCCTTGGATGCTGCTTCGTTGGTGATGGTGTACATAGTCCATTCACTCATCCAGTAATCTGGGAAGCTGGGGTCAATGGGGTCATTGTCATTTCGTTCGGCAACACAGTAGTTGTTCTGTTCCGTGCAGAGACAGTCACTGTGAACGCCGTTGGTCGGATAAATCCAGTCGTCTCCACAAGGGGGAGTGTTTTCTTGGTCATTGGTATTGAGTCCGGCCGCATACAGCGAACTTGCGCCAGTCAATAACGCAATGCTGGTGACCATTGCTGTTATTAGTTTCATTGCTTGATTCCTAGCCGTTATAGTGATGGTTGAGTTGGGTGCGCTCCTCCCTAGCGCAGATGTTATTAGGTGATAGACTCTCGCTTGATGGGTTAACACCAAAATGAGACAAGATAAGTTGAAAAATGCATTCCATCGGCAGGCCCGCCTGAGTGGTATTGCGAGCGATGTCGTCGGGTATTGGGTAAGAACTGATCATGAGTGGCCCACTCTCGGGAGTACTTGCGAGTCTGCCATGACTGCCTTTTACCATGTCAGCGTGATCGGGAACGACGTCCATTAACATTCGGAACCCGAGCTTTTTTTGGAGTAAGCGGCTTAGGATTCTCAGTTTGGGAAAGCGCAGCTTAGGATTAATAAAAAGTTCGGCAGGGTCATAGCCTGGCTTGCGATGAATATCGACACTGTTTGCGAAATCTGGACGCTTGGTATCTTCTAGCCAATAGTAATAGCTAAACCATGCATTTGGCTTTGCTATTGCGATCAAATCACCACTGCGAGAATGATCAATCCCCCAACGAGGCTTTGATTGACTATCGAGAACCTGCTCAACCCCACTGATCTGTTCTACAACAGCTTTTATCTCCTCTACCTTAGAGCGATCGTTCACATAGATGTGTGCAATTTGATGATCTGCTACAGCAAAGGCATCGCTAGCACCGGCATCCAGAAGCTCATAGCCCAATGACTCTCGCACCGATAACCAGTTCTTTTTACGTAACTCACGGTTGAGCGCGATAGGGGTGTCGACATCATGGATCCCATACTCGGAGACTATAAGTATTTCAGCGCCTTCGGCATTACAAAACTCGATCAGTCGGCCTATCTCATGATCAAGTTGAATGACATCCTCGGAAATTTCGGGATCGCTCGGTCCAAGTCTTTGTAAGTTGTAATCAAGGTGAGGCAGGTAAACGAACTGCAAGTCAGTGGGGTTATGGGTAAAGTGATCGATAGCACAGTCGACAATCCATCGAGAGGAACGGATATCTGAATTTGGCCCCCAAAAGTTAAAGAACGGAAAGCATCCAATGTTGCTCTCAATACTTTTGTGATACTCGCTTGGGTGAGAATAAAGATCGGGAATCTTACGCCCGTCGGCCGGATAATGCGGGCGAGGTGTAATAGAAAAATCGACGTCAGCGTACATGTTGTACCACCAAAATAACTGCGAAACCGTGATTTCTGGGTGATTTTGTTTGAGTAACTGCCAAACTTTTGAGCCTTGAATCAACTGATTGGGTTGCAACCAAAACTTGATTTCGCTCAGATCTTTGAAGTACCAGCCATTCCCTACAATGCCATGTTCGCTAGGGGCTTTTCCTGTCAACATTGTTGCTTGAGCACTGGTGGTTAATGCTGGAAACACGCCTTTGAGTGGGTACATGGCCCCGCGTTGGATCAGTAGATTGAGGTTGGGTGTGTTTTCGCCTAGCAGACTAGGGGTAAGGCCAACGGCGTTGATGACAAAAAGCGGTTTCATCATGCGAACTCCGCGTTCGGTGTAAGTTGTGACTCAAGCCATACCAGTTCTTCAGCAATGGCTTGGCACAGTTCATCTGTTGTTAAGTTATAGAGGAGTGTCCAAGTATAGGTTTCCACTTCCACAACCGGATCGACGTTCTCTGATTGCCACATCGTTTTAAGTTTCTCTATGGCGCACAATAGCTGCGGCTGTGTTGTTTCTAGGTTAAGGTCGTTCGCAAGTGGAATTTGTGCATAGTTTATTGGAATGTGACAGTGCACCAGTGCCTCGGCGCTTTGAGCTTGGTTTAGTTTGGACTGAAGACTAGTGGAATGATGATCAAATAAGGTTTTGAAGTCGTCAAAGCGCAGTCGCTCCTGACTATTTATAAGAAGTCGAGTTTGATGCAGCCAAGGTGAGTGAATGAGTTTCTTTAAGAAAGGGACTTGTGCCAACTGAGCGAGTGGCATTTGCTTTAGGTCTATTTTTAATGCGTTTGATAGTTGGAATTTGCTGATAGTAATGTTGGCTTGTTGTAACTTCTCTATTGTCTTCGATATGGATTCTAAATTGACAGCCTGATGACAGATATCTAAACACGCGGTTAAGTAATGATTAGAGGCGAGCATGGGCTGTATGTTGTCAAAGAAATCGATCAGTTGATCGGCCGACTCCAATGAACAGTCTGGTTCCATCTCAATAGCGATCAATACTCTCTTTCCCGTTTGCTGCTCAATCAAGGCACAGTGATTCAGTGTTTTCTGTAGCTGGTTCAATAGTTTGGGGTTGAGGTACTGTTCACTAGAGTCGGATTTGTAGCTTAGTGGTAATGTGGATATGACGCCTGTCGTCACCTCGTTAGGGAGCAGAGCTGCCAATATATCAATGAGGTCTATCGTGTATTCAAGTCGTTCTTGTGTATACCAGTTTGGGTGGTAAACGGCAGTTTTAACCAGCGATTGATTAGATTGATTAGATTGATTAGATTGATTGAAGCTACCGTAAGGAAAGCCATTGAGCGAGCGAACGTTTAATCCTAATTCTTTGAGCAATTGTTGCAGCTGCTTCAGATTTCGATTTCGTTTTAGCTCCACAACGGCTTGGTGACTAAGCCAAAGCCCAATCTCCATCTCGTTGAGTCCTCGCATCTCTTTTACTTTTGCACTAAACCGTATTAGGTTGGTTTTGATCTCTTCAAGCGATTCACCTGGGTGCACGTTAGTGCAATAGCCAATGTGACTTTGATTGAAATGCTCATTTAACATGCTATTTCCCTGCTGTCACAATAGGTTGTTGGCCGCGCAGTGTGGAACTTTCCTGATAGAGTTGAGTTTGGTCAATATCGATAGGTGTGAGTACTTGTTGGCGGCTAATCCGACCGCTTTGTGCAAAGAAATCAATCGGGTTATTAAACAAAACCGTCTCTATTTGCTCTTTGTTGAAGCCTGCTTGCTCCATCGCCAATCCGGTTTTAGGTACTTTTAGAGGGTCACTTTTTCCCCAATCAGCAGCGCTGTTGACGATCATCTTTTCGGTACCGTATTGTTTTAACAATGCCACCATTCTTTGTTCGGACATTTTGGTGTCTGGATAAATAGAATGCCCACGCCAACAGTCCGTCTCTAAGACGATTGGAAGAGTAAGTTCGTTGAGATGATCGATGACCACCATAGACTCATCCAGACCAACTTCGCGAATCGCTTCTATCGTTCTTATGGTGCCACCTATTTTGTCTCGGTGCGGGGTATGGATGAGCACGGGCAGTTTGAATTCTTTGGCCATTTCGAGCTGACGACATAGGACATAGTGCTCTTGCTCTGTAATGTCGTCATAACCAATCTCACCGACGGCAACAACACCAGGCTTGAGTAAATATCGTGGCAGCAAGTTCAGAACCTCTTCTGCTAGGGGCTTGTTATTGCCTTCTTTTGGGTTGAGACCTATGGTCGCGAAATGATGGATACCGAACTGACTGGCTCGAAAACGCTCCCAACCAAGCAGAGTATCGAAGTAGTCTATAAAGCTGCCTATATGCTTACGAGGCTCACCCTGCCAAAAAGCGGGCTCTATGACACCGGCAATGCCAGCATGGTTCATGTTTTCGTAGTCGTCGGTGGTTCTTGATACCATATGGATATGAGGATCAAAATAATTCATCTTTTATGCACTCCTTGCTTGGTGAATCATATTTGTTTTTGTCTAATCGGTTTGCAACGACTGATACTGTGTTAAAGAAATTCGTTGTTGCTCAGTAAGGTGATCGGGCTCGATCAAATGAAACAGATAATTTGGGAAAGGTCTTTGAGCTGCGAGGCGCTCAAGAATAAAGTCGCAGATAAGTCGATTGAGTGTCGCGTTGTGGTGGCGATCGAAGTCTGCGATGAGTCTGATATCGAGTTGATAGAAAAGCGACTTTAGAACCATGCGATGAAACGATTCTGTGGGTAAATGCTGCGCTGGCCAAGGGTTATTTAGCGCTATGGAGGCAAGCAATTGGGTGTTGTTGGTTCGGCATTGTTCTAACACAAGCTCCACGCAATCTCCCTGTTCATCAAAAAGACACATTCCTTCCATTAGTATCTGTTTTTCGGCATCAGAGCCGAAACTTAAACAGAGTCTAAGTAGCTCAAAGCGCACGTCTTCTTCTAAAAGGAGTAAAGCATAGCAGAGGGCCGACTGAAGAAAATGCTTGTACCAATAAGCCTCAAAGGGTGTGCTGCTGTTTTGTTGGTGATAGTTATGTTGCATTGAGTCCGCACTTAGTCGCACCCATGCAAGCGCCATATGTTCAAGGTGCGAGTCTTTACTTTGTGCATTGAGCGTACGGCTACAAAATCGACCTAAATCTTCGTGTAGCATCAAGTTTTTATCAGTTGCCTTGTCTACTTCCGATTGTATTTTTTTAAGTAAAATCTCATTGAGTTTCATATGTGACACTCCCTTTTAGCCTGACAATTAGCTCGGCGCTATCCAGCGATGAAGTTTGGGGGCAATTGAGAAATAACCAATGCACAACAACACCCCCCACCACTGGGAGCAGGCAAGGAGTATGGCGGCGTCATAGAGTGGTATTCTGCTAAGTAATGCACCAATTGACGGAGTCGAGGGCTGTTGATTTGTTTTGATGAAGCGCAGAATTAAGTGCTTCAGAGTTGGATAGGTACACATTGCCAACATTATTATTAGAGGCAGTGAAACTGGAAGTGCAAGCGTAAGCAGCCAAGGCGACAATAGAAGCGTTAAACTATACCAGTGACTTTTTTGGGTAGTATGCTCATACTGAGCGAGCAACGTAACGCCAGAAATATAGCCAGCTAAAGGTAGAGCAATAGCTAATGCATCGCTAAAAGAGTCGGCCATCATCTGTGCGCAAATAAGGTAAATCAAGGCACGACATGCGCCCATGAGGAATCGAGACAAAGAATAGCGTTTGTGAAGATAGTTGTAGCTGACGATGCAAAACAGCAGTAGTAGAGCCAAGCTAGTTAATAGGCCAACGTACTGAACGCTTGTTTGAAAAGCAATCGCTAACAATAGAATGAATCCTGAAGTTAGCAGGACCAATGAGTAACAAAGAACGAGTCTTTGCGATATTTGTCCTTGTATGATGGGGCGCTCAGGGTTGTGAATGCGGTCCCAATCGACGTCAGAGGCATCATTGAGGTACATACCACCTAAATAGAGTAAAGAGAAAGCAACACATAGCCAAAGCAGCACCAATCCTTCTATAGGTTTTTGCGTGACCCACGCAGTCCAAAAACATGCTGCAAGGACATTGCTCCAGACGGTAGGCAGGTTGGATATTCTACCTAAGCACAATAAGGTATGAAGTGATGGTGACTTTTTGTCGATAAGACTGATCATAGCTTCACTTATGTCGCCAAGTTTTGATGTTTTTTCTTCAACAATACGATCGCCTGTTCAAAGCGCTGAAAATCGACCGAATTGTGGCTTTGATGGCTGCCAATCTCATGAACAATAGGAATGGACAGCTCCCCACCAAGATGTTGACGAAACTCTTCTATGCCATTCAAAACGGCGAGATTGCCTTTTTCGTCCAATAAGCTTAGACATGGATGCCATAACTTGAAGCCTACATCGCAAAGCACGTTGATACAGCGTTGATAGACTGTGTTGTCAATAAGATTGTTTAACAAGGCGTAAGTAAGATCTATCGCAATGCCAATAGCAACCGCCTCACCATGCTTGAGCTGATGATTTGATAGCTTTTCCAGTTTATGGGCGCTCCAATGACCAAAGTCGAGTGGGCGAGTATTGCCCCTTTCAAAAGGGTCATCAGACTTCACGATGTGATCGAGATGACAATCTGCACAAGTTTTTATCATTTTCGACATAGCGTTGGTTTCGAAGCGAGCTAAAGCCATTCGGTTATCTTCTAGCCAAAGAAAGAACTCTTTGTCTTTTATCAGTGAGACTTTTATTGCCTCTGCCGTGCCTGCGCGTTTGTCCCTTTCACTTAGTGTTTTTAACCACTCAATATCATTGATAACAGCGGCAGGAGGAGCAAAGCAGCCAAGTAGGTTTTTATGTTCAAACCCATTGATACCATTCTTTACACCTATGCCAGCATCGTTTTGTGCCAACGTGGTTGTCGGAACGCGAATATAACGAACTCCCCGATGGAAAATAGAGCAGGCGAAACCAACAGTATCGAGTAGAGCGCCTCCTCCAACAGCAATAACGCAGCTTTGGCGGTCTAGGTCATTTTGCAGCATTGCATTGATGCATTTGTCAATGTTAGTTTGAGTTTTATTAAGCTCGCCATTGCTCAAAATAAAAGGGACGGCAGCTTTTTGGTAGGAAGCGAAGTATGTGACAATACCGTCTTTAAGCTGAGGTATGGCATCGATAACCCCTGAATCAATAATAACTAGAGCAGGGCTTTGGGTATTACACTTAAAAAGTCCATCTATAGTGTCGCTTAAACAAGAGTTTATAGGTGAAAATATATGGTCGTTATAAATTACGTCATAAGAATAGTTAATCGCAAAACTAGCATGATAAGTTTTATGACTATTTGAATTTGGTTTAGTATCGGATTCCTCTATTAAGTTTTCGCAAAGTGTGTGTGGGGACTCATATTGACCTTCGCTTATAGCTGTCGGGCTCGAACGGAAGTATTCGATTAAAATGCGAAATGAACAAGCCAAAATAGGAACTAAAATAGACGCTAAAATAATATATCCAATAGAGTCTAGATACTGGATACTGCTACCGACAGATGCATAAATTAACGCGATCCCAAGGTTGGCAGCTCCTGTAATAAATAGAAATCGCCAGAATGGATATCGTCTCATGCCTGAGGCGACGACAGAGGTTTCAGCCAAGATAGGTACGCCACGCATTGTAACTAGTGCCAGGTCGTTAATACACAGCGATAGTTTCGAAGCGCTTGCAATATCTTTTTCCTTTAACCATCGACTTGGTGCAATTGACAGTAAGCCACTTCCTAAGAAGTAACCTATGATGGCGCCCAAACACATGCCGGAGAATACTATCAGGGTAGCGTAAGCAAAGCCATAATATGTGGCAGCGAAAATTGAAATTAAGCTAGATGGCACAGGGAGGAATATATCTAAGGCTAAAAGTAGTACCAATAATAGAGCGATGGCAACAAGTTGGTTTTGGTTGTTTGAAGCGGTGCGAGTAAAGTCAGTGTATACCTGAGTTATCGTGTTATCCAGCATCAAAAAACTGATCAGTATCGTTGTAGATATAAAAACACACGATAGAACTAAATAGTGATTTCTTAACATGCTCTAATCCAATGAATAATAATGTTTAGGTACAAAGTTATTACGGCTGATTAAATGCAATCAAAATCAGACTTATTCATCAGTGAAAAGCATAATTGCAATACAAAACCAAGCTTAGCTTACGCTTGTTGAATCTCAATCTGATGCATATCAATTTGGTGGTGCATTGGTGTTTGTGTGATAAAAGTCACACAAACATTACTTCTTGAGGTGAAGTTTAAGACAAAGCAGGAGGAAGAAAGAGTCTCCCCCCTGATAATGCAGCTAGAAGTGCTGATTCAAGTGCGCTTCAAATCGAGCAAAGTCATTGTTGATGTCGCCATTTTTCATCACGTCATAAGAAGCCGCAAAGGTTGGCATGGTTGTCATACCAAAGAAGCGGAAGTTGCCGTGCATGATATTTTCCTTTTAAAGAATGAACCCATTTATTTGGGTAAGGGTAAATGATATTAAATAGACGTCTATTAAAACGTGTACAAGATTATAATCAAATCATTTTAAATTTAACTATTCTGGGTTTTAGAGAGGTGCGTGAACGACAGCGTAACCGAAAATAAAGCTAAATTTCTGAATTTGATAGCTTTATTTAAATAAAGGCCAACAAACACAAACTCATGAACTAAATTTTACTTCATGAATTAGTGAAGAAAAGTATAAAAATCGTACAAAATGAGCCTTTGAAGTTCATGAAGTTTAGAATGAAAATTTGAGACAAAAATCATAAAAAACTAGCTTGCATCGCTAAAAACCTTACACTCTTGACCTAGACTCTTGAGCGTTTGCATATATAGTGTCCAACCTTCTCTATCGAAACAACTGCGCCCGCTGTAACTAAATCCTAACGTTATTAACTTAAACCGTGACAAGCATTAATTGGTTGGTATGTATTGTCTGAAGTTTCAGGAGAGAAGTGGCCCCCAATTTTCGGACATGACTTTAAGTGATTGATCTGTTTTGATAGTACCCAGAAACACTGGAACAGATTATGACTAGAAAACGTAGAAACCACTCTCCTGAATTTAAAGCTAAGGTGGCATTAGCAGCTCACCTAAAACAGCGATGCAAATCAAACGAGATTTTGAGTATTACCACAATCTGCATAACCTAACTTCATTTACTTAGCAAAGTATCAGAAACGGCTCGTCATGTTCCCGTTTCGACTCGTAACGAAATTCTGATCCGATACCTCAAACCCAAAATGACTAACAAAGGTTTATCTAATATCAAAAAAGACATTAAGCTCATGCTTAACGTAGCTCGAAAGCAGGGAGGGAATCTAGAAATGAGATTGTATGACTTAAACTCACAAGCCTATCGTACAAAACTTGCCGGAGCGGAAAAGCTCTATAGCTTGCTGGTACACCTTTATGATGTAGAAGGGATCGAATCAAGATTGTTTGAGGAAGGCAGTGAAGCCGAAGCGGGCATACTTTATATGATTGAAGATCAGATAGAACATGGCTTTGACCATGAGCAAAAACAAGTTGCCCCGCTTTCAATGCTCATCCAGTTGGAGAGAGCACCGGAACTTATCAACTCAATCAATCAGCACGGACTTTTCCTTGCTGAAATGAAAGAGTGGAATGCAGAAACGCATCAAGCTCATATAGTTGTGCATCCGAACTAAATACATCTCAATATTTGGACAAATATGCGTTTCGGAAAATCGAACATTAGTAAACCATGAATAAATACAGGTGTAGCAAATAGCAAAACTGACGTGCAGGTCGCACCGAATGATGTGTCGAAATCTCTGCCTTTCGAAGGCCGCGCTTGCAATGAGAAAAGCACCAAGTTCGCAGCCCCTCTAGAGCAGATCGCACTATTTACTTATATAGAGGCTCGGGCTTGTTCAACACTTGGGATTTAACGTTGGCTACGCAACGCTTAATCCTTATTTGTTATATGCGTGGTGACATTGGCGCGAAAGGTATTTCGCATACTTTTAAGTAAGGCCTCTCACCAAAAGGAGACTCTGCTAATTCAATTTCTCCATGCGACGTATAAACGTCAAACAGAGCATTATTTTCCACCAAATCACCTTCAAGCTCAATGACTCTATCATTTGCGCTACTACACTCTCCACGCTGCCCTCGTTTGAAGGCTAAATACATTTCGTGCAGCGACTTAACTGCAAGCGCACAATGAATCTGTTCATGACGATAGAGCTTCTCAAGATATGGGCGAAACTCCTCAGCTGACTCATCTGAAGTCTTAGACATTTCGAACTTCGGAAGTGTATAGGTAACTTCAAGCTCAAATTCATGAATTTCGCAAGAATCATCATCCGTATGGAAGTCGTATTTCCACGCGGTGTACCCGTCAAAACCTTCATTTACGAGAAACTCAGGTCTAGCGTTAAATGAGCGCTCAATTTCTTCAACACTATTCCCGCTAATCTCATACACTTCAAACTTTTTCTGGAAGGGAAAGTCTAGCTTGACGTCAGCATTAGCCTGACTAGACGCCATTAAGCAATATATTGAAAGTACTACTTTTTTCATCATCATCCTTGAAGCATATAACGCGCAGTTAAGGTGTGAGAGACGCAGATCCACCCTAACCTAAAATAAACTCTGATAAATCCGTGCCTATTTGGGCACTAAAAACCCAATGCGTTTCGAATCGCCTTGAACGTCTTGTTATTCCGCAACTAAAGTCGGCTATGTTTACGCCTAATCTTTTGATATGACGAGAAATTTTCGGTATGCAGGCAAAAATCGAAGCCGAAGTATTTGGCAGCTCACTACCTTAAATCGCTTTAGCGTCACTCTTTAATTGCTGCGCCATATTAAGGTGCGCTTAAAGCGCTTTAAGGCTAGCATGGAAATGACCAATATTCGCCCTTTTCGCCGCTTTTCCACCCTATTGCCCCGCCACTTTCACTCTTAGGCTACAACCACGTACATTCAGCCTGAGAGATCCGTTGCGGAAATAACGCTTATTAGACGGATTTTTTTCCGCAATTATATGCAACCAATGGTAACGCTAATTATACTCACGTTCAATCTCAGCCCGTATTGCCTAGCGTCTTGCATGTGGATCTCAGAAATTGCCGAAAGTTTCCGAATAACTCCGGCGGATTCCGAGCAATACGATTTTCACCCTGATTGCACTCCATATGAGCATGGTCTTATCTTCTTTCGTCTGATTAGATTTGGTAGGCGTTGTTGATCAAATCAGCTAAAGGACGTATCTATCCTACGGAACTTACCTGTTAGTTTCTAATAGGCATACCTAGTCCTAGAACTTTGTTCATTGCTTTGACGTTTGCTAACGCCTCACCAACTTGAGCGTTATAACATCTCAAGCTCAATGTGCCGCTAGTCAGTCCTTTATATCGGGACATTGCCGTCTCAGAGATTGAACGGTCGTGGTAG
>NZ_JAKEUW010000041.1:0-46984 GCF_022398115.1 Vibrio sp. Isolate22
GTTCGGTCGTGAGGTGATGGATAGAGGTTCGGTCGTGAGGTGATGGATAGAGTCAGAGTCGACCAAGCCAACAAACTCAAGCAAGATAAAAAAGCGAGGCAATGGGTCAAGCGTTCACGCTGGGTATTGTTGAAAAATAGAAGCAACTTAAATCCACGGCAAGATAGTTACCTTACCGAAATATTGAATATCAATAAGGACTTAATGACCACTTATATACTCGGTTCACAACTCAAAGAGCTTTGGTATTGTGAATCAGAAGCACATGCTAAGGGGCTCTGGGAGGTATGGTGGGTACAAGTGCAAGAAAGTGGAATTAAGCCATTGAAAGAGTTCGCACGAAAACTGAGGCCTTATCTTCACGGTATTATTGGATCGGCAAGTTATCCGCTCAACACCTGCACATTGGAAGGGATAAACAACAAAATAAAGTTAATCAAGCGAATGGGGTATGGGTATCGAGATACAGACTACTTCTTCTTGAAGATAAAAGCGGCTTTCCCCGGAAAGCCGCGATGAACCTTTTTATTAGATGACATAAAAGTATTAAACAATGTTCCGGAAAAAATACTCGACGCAGGTGTTGTATACAAGTCGCTGAAAAACGAAATTGAGTTGATCCAATATCCTTATAAGGCTTTTGAAATAATATCTACGTTGGGGAGCGTAGAATTGACGCAGTTTATAACGGATGAAGCGATGGGATATATCGAGGATAAATTCAAGGATAGTGCTGAGAAGACGATGACAAGGAAAAACTGGTTTGGGATATACCCTAAAATGCGGAAATACATGGGACTAGAAATTAAATGATTGAGCAATATTCAAACCCTTGGTTCAGTGTAATCAAAGATGGCGTATTCCACTATGTAATAGAGCCAAGCTCTAAGAACGGTGCAGTACTGCTTGTTGAAACTCATGACTCTTATATCTTTATAATTATTCCTAGGATCGCTCACGGTAATGAAGAGCAAATTGAAGCTCCTAGGGGATATGGTCAAGATGAGCAGTCCAGTCTAGAGACGGCTATGAGAGAGTTGTATGAAGAAACTGGCTACCTAGTAGATTCCTCACAGTTAGAAAAGCTTGGAACCGTAAAGCCCAACTCAGCCATTCTAGCTTCTGAGGTTGATGTGTATTTAGCTCAAGTTAACGAGGGCCAACGGGTTAAAGGGTGTGACAGTGAAGTCAATGGGATTATAAGTGTCGCAAAGTCTGACATCAGAGGAATGATAGCTTGCGGAGAAATTACGGACTCATTTACATTGAGTGCGTTTGCATTACTTTGGAGTAAGCCTTCTATTTCCGTCGAATCTTAATGACTAAAACAATGTATTTGATAGCAATCTTGGAAGAGGATACGAGGTAAGGTGATGAATAGACTTGTACCAATGTTGATATTGATGTGCTTTTCGTATTCGGTATTAGCTGGTGAAAACGCAGTCGATTGCGACAATGCGATGAACACGCTAGAGATAAACCACTGTGCTGCGCTTGAACTTGAATCTGCACAGGTAGAGCTTGATAAGTACTTAGCAGCTAGCCTTGAACACCATGCTGAGGATGCCGAGTTGGTGGATGCCATCAAGGCCGCTCAGGAGAGTTGGCAAGCTTATATGACAGCGCATTGTGACTCTGTGTATACCCAATGGCGCGATGGCTCGATTAGAGGGTTGATGGCGCTTTCTTGTAAGACCAAGTTAACCAAGCAACGCACACATGAGGTGTGGGAAAACTTCTTAACTTATATGGACAGCACGCCGCCTGTGTTGCCAGAACCTAAGTTGATGGAATAGACAGGCGAAAATGAGCTTGAGAGTGTGCGCTTGCTTCAATGGTTTGGCTTGAAGTAAGAAAGTGAAAGGTGATTCTCTTACTCTGCATCTGATTTGTGTTACCCAGTAAGGATTCGATTTTGAATAATGTCAGTATCACCCTTGTTCAGCTTGAAGTTGAATACAAAAACAAACAGAAAAACCTCGTTCTGGTTTCGGATTTTTTAGATGCGCAAGCCTCTGTCGGTGACATTACTTTGCTACCAGAATTGTTCTCTACGGGTTACATCTTTAACCAAGCATCAGAAGTGCATGAGCTGAGCGAAAACTTCGCCAATAGTGAGACCATTGATTCTTTGTCGAAATTGGCAGCAAAGCATGAAACCTTGATTGTTGCTGGCATTGCAGAGGAAGACCTAGGCGAATATTACAACAGCGTAGCCGTAATTGATGGAACTGGGCTGCGTCATAAGTACCGCAAAGTCAGTCAAACCAAATTCGATAAGCAGTATTTTTCACGGGGCTCTGAGCTTTTAACTTTCGAGTATAAAGGGCTAACGTTTGGTGTAGCGATCTGTTTTGATATTTGGTTCCCTGAGATCATGAGAGCGTATCACTCGATTGATGTTGTTCTTCACCCCGCTAATTTTGGTGGTCACCACAGTTTTGCCATGGGGCAGGCGAGGGCGCTAGAAGAAGGTTGTCACATCGTAACGTGTAACCGTGTTGGGCAAGATGTGGTTGATGCGTTTACTGCAACGTATTGTGGTGGAAGTCGAGTTTATTCGCCGAAGGGAGACTTGGTGCTTCAATGTTCGGATAAACAGTCGGTTGAAACCGTGAACATTCAAGACTTGTCTTTGGCGCCTCAGTACAATGGCGTAGAACTGTCGGATGAAATGCAGCAGATCACCTCTGTATTAAACCGTTAGAATCACGCACCGCAGTCATAAATTAAAGAGGGCAAGGTATTTCACCTTGCCCTTCGTTTTTCTGAGTGTGGTGATGAGCCATACCGTTTTAAGCATTGCCATTCGTTTTGTTTAAAGAACTCGCCGAGTGCTTAGCTTTCATGCGTTGTGCTTGGTGAATGTTTACCATCAGGCGGTTAAGCAGTTTCTGGAGCAGCTCTATATCAGGTAGCTGCTGGTTTTTGGCCTGTACTTCTAACTCTAATGCTTGTTTTGAAAGTGTATTAAGCCCTAAGTTGAGTGACATACCTTTAATAGAATGCAAGGTACAGCGCAGTTGTTCTAGTTCTTTCGCTAAGTAGTACTCAATAACTCGGTCAATGGATTGCTCAAACTCAATGATGGTTGAGTTGATAAGCATGCTAAACCCTTCCGCGTCATCTTTAAGCATGATTAATATTTCTGAATGGCTTATCTCTTCTTCGGTTAATCGTAATGTATCAATCGGTTGGCGGTGCAACTCTATGACGTTTTCATCGTTATCAGCGTTTTCTTTGGTGGATTGTTTAGGTAATCGATTTGAGAATTTCTGTAGGGCATCGAAGAAGCTCTCTTGTTGCAGAGGCTTAATCAGTATGTGGTCGACTCCGGCATTAATGAAGCTGTCGTGAGCTTCACGGAATACATCGGCGGTGTAAGCGAAGATCAGGGTGTTGAGCTTTAACTCATCGCGAATATATTGCGTTGTTTCGACCCCATTCATCTCGGGCATGTGGTTGTCCATCAGGATAAGATCGTATTGTGAGTGTTGGAGGCGTTCGATTGCTCGCCTTCCGTTTTCTGCGAGATCGACTTTATGCCCTAGATTTTCGCAAAAACCTTGCGCGACGATTGCGTTGATACGGTTGTCTTCGACTAGCAGAATGTTGAGAGATTCGTGTGCCAGGTTTTCAGTGTCGTTTGTATTAACCGAGCATTCACTGACTTTGCTTTCTTGCCATGAGATTGGCAACGTTACTTGGAATTTAGTTCCCAGCCCAACCGCACTGGTTAAGGTGATTTCACCTTTCATGAGGTTAACGAGGTTTTTTACTATGGCAAGACCAAGTCCAGTACCACCAAACTGCCTTGTGGTTGATGTATCGGCTTGTTCAAATGAATTAAAGACTTGTTCATGTTTGTCTTTAGGGATACCGACCCCTGTGTCAGTGACGCTAATGATGAGTTGGTTATTCGGTCGATTGAGCTCTGCTTGAATCGATACGTGTCCTTCTTTAGTAAATTTGGTCGCATTGCCACCCAAGTTAAATAGAACTTGACGTAACCTTGCACAGTCTCCGATAAGTTGAATATTGGTTGGTATGTTATTTTCGAGCAGCAGGCGGATGCCTTTCTCATCGGCCAAAGGTTTGAGCGCGCTACAAACTGGCTGTATCACTTGGGCAAAATGGAAAGGGGCAACGTCTAGTTCAAGCTTGTTTTCTTCGACTTTTGAGAAGTCGAGAACGTCATTGAGTATGGTCATTAGGTGGTGCCCAGAATCGAGAATGATATTGATGTTCTCTTTGGTTTCTGGCTCTTTAGTTTGGGCCGCTATGATCTGAGAGATGCCAAGTACGCCATTCATCGGTGTTCTGATCTCGTGGCTCATAGTAGAGAGAAACTCGCTTTTGGCTTTTACTGCCGCTTCAGCTTTGGTTCGTTCTGCAATGATCTCTTGGTTTTTTGCTCGCATTTCATTGTCGTTTTTTACGAGGTTTGTCGCCATTGCTTTGAAGCTGTGTGTGAGGTGGGCGATTTCGTCTTGGGTGTCAGCTTTTGAGTTAAGCTTGAGCGTTGCAGCCCCTTCTAGTAAATGACCTTCTGCTACTTTATTCGCTGCAGCTAGTAGTACGTCTATCCCTTGTTTAATCCTATTTGATGACCAAGCAGCGACAATCAGGGAAATGAATACGGAAAGGAGCGTCCCGACCAATAGAACGTAACTGGTTTGTTGGGCAGAATGGTCAGATTTTGTCACTCGAATACTGATTAGCTGCTGTTCTACCTCAATGAACTCAGCTATCTCCAAGCGAATTTGGTCCATCAGCTGTTTACCGGTTTTTTGCTGAGTAATATCGACAACACTCTGCATGTCTGCTTGGCCTCTATTCACCAGCTCACGTTGCCATACCTCTTTTTCTCCCGATTCAATTAGCCATTTATTGTGGGTGGTATCAATGGTGTCCAGAAGTTTGACTTGGGCAGGGTTATCGCTCACTTGCTCGCTAAGAATCTGAATCTTTTGAGGCCAAACGTCCAGTGCTAGGTAATAAGGCTCTAGGAATACAGGGTCGCCAGTGATCAGGTAGTCACGCTGACCGGTTTCCATATCTACTGCTAGATTGAGCAACTCTTGAGCGCGAGCAATGGCTTTGTGGGTGTGAACCACCCAGTGGTTGTCCTCAACCATGGACTGAGTATTTTTATGAACAGAAAAAGAAACGATAACGATCAGAGCAATAGGGACACAAAAGCTGACGAATAGCTTTTTTTGAAGGGAAATATTGTCGAACCAACCCAAAATCATAAAACAACGCTCTCCATGTCGATGTCATTTTATTGATATTGTAGAAGATAATCTGTCACTTAGTGTTCAAGTGCATATATTGATGTGGAAATACCTCTATTTATTTACATAAATACATGTTTTGAGATCGAGAGCGGTGCATTCTTCGTGCTAGAAGGGCGGGTGGGCAAGGTTTGATGGGCAACCATTATTAATGGCTGACGAGCTGACAGCTAAGCTAAAACTTAAAACTTAACGCTAAAGGCTAAAAGCTAAAGCAAAAAAGCCAACTGGATAAGCTGGCTCTTTGTTCTGGAGTAGGGGAGCTGTGGATTAAACTGCTTTTACGCTGCTTCGCTCTACTAGAGTCGGCTCTAGCTCGACGACCTGTGGGTAGGCGTCTGCTGTTTGTAAGCGACTCAACAGTGTATCAACGGCTGCTTTACCTAAGCGGTGTTTTGGCTGGTGGACGGTGCTTAACGCCGGTGTCATGTATTTAGACAAGTGGATGTCATCGTAGCCAATGATAGAGAGATCGTTGGGTATTGATGTGCCATCTTGCGCAGCTGCGTGAATCACGCCCATTGCCATCATGTCGTTACTTACAAACAGTGCACTCGGCATTTTGCCACGAGATTTTAGTGTCTGGTATGAATCAAAACCACCATCACACTCGAAGTTTGATTCGACAATCCAATCAGCGTTGATCTCTAATCCCGCTTCTTCCATCGCTTGTTTGAAGCCTTGGTAACGCGATGATGCCTGGTTACGATGTAGCGGGCCTGTGATACAGCCAATTTGAGAGTGGCCGTTATCAATCAGGTGCTTGGTCGCCATGTAGCCACCTTGATGCGAGTTGTCCTGAATCTTGTCGCTCGCAAACAGCATTGGGCCCCAATCCATCACCACTACAGGCAGTTCTGGGTAACGTTCGAACACGTCGATATGTTCGCCTTCAAGGGTCGAGCACATCAGCATTAAGCCATCGACACGCTTTTGTAGCAGTGTATCGATAGACGATTTCATACGTTCGCTATCGCCTTCGGTGTTACACAAGATGAGGTTGTAGCCTTTTTCATAACAACGACGCTCAACGCCTTTTACTACTTCGCCAAAGAATGGGTTAGTCGAGGTTGTCACTAGCATGCCAAGGGTTTTGGTCTGCTTCATCTTTAAGCTACGAGCTAATGCAGAGGGCGCATAGTTAAGCTCTCTCGCGGCATTGTTGACACGCTCAGCTATCTCTTCACTGACAAAACGCGACTTGTTAATCACATGGCTTACCGTAGAGGTAGAGACCTTTGCGAGCTTAGCGATGTCTTTCATTGTTGCCATAAAAAATCCTTGTGGGAGTAATACCAATCGTAGTAAGTAACTGTTCACCCTAGCTTGTTAAAAACCTCGATAACTTCGTTAGAATTTTTGATTGTAGAATAACTACTTATCGAAAAATTCTGCCTTGTTCTCAAGTTTTTTTCCTACGCTATTTTTGATCACTTACTTACTGTGATTGGTATAACTTGTCACGTTGGGCGATATTCTGCCTGAAAACAGGGGGCTTATGCTTGTTATTTAGAAGGCTAACATTAGGGTTTAGCTAACGAGTCAGCCTTCTAATAGGCATTAAGCTAAGCAGACAATTGCTCTGCCAAAAACGCATCGGTTTCGGCGCGGCTTGGAATGGAGGTTTGAGCGCCAAAGCGAGTCACTGAAATTGCCGCCGCAGCGTGAGCAAACTTAATCGCGCGCTCCATTGGCATGTCTTCAAGTAAGCCTGTCACTAATGCACCGTTGAACGTATCACCCGCCGCGGTGGTGTCTGTCGCTTCAACTCGGAAGCCTGCGATAAGTTCACCTTCGCCGTTTCTGCTTATCCACACACCTTTAGCACCAAGCGTGATCATTACCGTCTCGATGCCTTTAGCATGCAGAGCCAAAGCCGCCTGATGAGCAGATGCGCTGTCGGTTACGGTCACGCCTGTTAGAACCTCAGCTTCGGTTTCGTTTGGCGTAATCACGTCTACACACGCTAATAACGAATCTGATAGTGGTCGGGCAGGGGCTGGGTTTAGAATCACGCGGGTTCCGCTCTCTTTGGCGGTTTTCGCTGCGTATTCAATGCCTTCGATTGGGGTTTCCAATTGAGTTAGAAGGAATTTTGCGCCGCGGATCTTCTCTAGGTGTGGTTCGATTTGTTCGCAAGTCAGCTTGTTGTTCGCTTCTGGAGAAAGACAAATGCTGTTTTCACCGGCTGCCGAGACTTGGATCATCGCGATGCCCGTAGGCGTGTTCTCTGCGACGATTACGCCATCGATGTTAATGCCGTCTTTAGCAAAGTCTTGACGAATATTGATACCAAACGGGTCGTCACCGACACAAGCGATGAAGCCGATATCCGCATTTAATCGTGCTGCGGCTACCGCTTGGTTTGCGCCTTTACCGCCAGGGATGACCTGATAGTTACCGCCAATCAAGGTTTCACCAGGACGAGGGAACGAAGGAACTTGCAGTACGTGGTCAGCGTTAACGCTACCTAAAACAATCAGTTGAGTCATGATACGAGCCTTATGATATATCGTATTTGAAAATGCATGGGTCTTTCTCATGGTTAGCTATTCAGTCGCGAGAGAGTCATCAAGTCGCGATAGAAGAATGAGAAACAGCGATGCACTGTCGGTTTTGCTTGTTATTTTGAGTGAGTCGATTCGTGGTTGAGTAAAGAAAGCAGGGAGATAGGGGACTCCCTGCTTGGTATTACTCGTTTAGCATCGATTATTTAGCGATGATTTTTAGAGGTACTGGTACGTACTCGTCTACTTTTTCGCCTTTCAGTACTTTGTCAGCAATTTCGATGCCTAAAGAACCGATTAGGTCTGGTTGTTGTGCAACGGTTGCGCCAAGTAGGCCACGGTTAACCGCTGCGATGCCGTCGTCTGTGCCGTCGAAGCCAACGATCATTACATCTTTACCAGATGCTTGAACTGCGCGTAGTGCACCTAGAGCCATTTCATCGTTCTGAGCGAATACTGCTTCAACGTCTGGGTTAGCTGCAAGTAGGTTTTCCATTACGTTCAGACCTTTAGTACGGTCGAAGTCAGCAGGTTGGCTTGCAAGAAGCTCAAGGCCGCTGCCGTTTACTGCGTTCATGAAGCCTTCACCACGTTCACGAGCTGCAGAAGTACCAGCGATACCTTCAAGTTGGATTACTTTCGCTTTTTCGCCCACTTTTTCCATGATGAAGTGACCCGCCATTTCACCACCGATTACGTTATCAGAAGCGATGTGGCTCACTACGTCACCACGGCTTGCACCACGGTCTAGCGTTAGTACTGGGATGTTAGAGCGGTTAGCCATGCGAATTGCGTTAGATACTGCATCTGAATCTGTTGGGTTGATTAGGATTGCCTTAACACCACGAATGGTTAGATCTTCAATGTTCGACAGCTCTTTGCTTGGGTCGTTTTGAGAATCAAGAACGATAAGCTTGTAGCCTAGCTCTTCAGCTTTCGCTTCTGCGCCATCTTTCATGGTTACAAAGAATGGGTTGTTCAATGTAGACAGAACGATTGCCATTGTATCTTGCGCCTGTGCAGACACAGATACGGTTGTAGAAAGCAGAGCAGCAGAAATAAGAGTCGCTAATTTTTTCATGGTGTAAGTCCTTTGTGTAGGGTGAGCTAGGAGGTGAGTCCTAGCTCGTTGTTACATTATTTATAGATTTAATGTTTGTTATTTATTGATGCTTTTCTGTGGAAAAACAGGGTGTTGCGTTGACTCAAACTAGAGTCTTATTTGTTTTTGTTGTCGACCAATACTGCCAGAAGAATAACCACTGCTTTTGCAATCATCTGGTAGTAAGAAGATACGTCTAGTAGGTTTAGGGCGTTGTTTAGGAAGCCGATAATCAGTGCACCAATCAATGTGCCCATGATGCGACCACGGCCGCCAGCTAAGCTTGTACCGCCAAGAACCACGGCTGCGATAGCGTCTAGCTCATAGCCCATACCTGCGGTTGGTTGAGCTGATGACAAACGAGAAGCTACGATGATGCCCGCTACCGCTGCTAACAGACCACAGATTGCGTAAACGCCGATTTTTACTTTGTCTACGTCGATGCCTGATAGGCGAGTTGCTGATTCGTTACCACCAAGCGCGTATACGTAACGGCCAAAGCGTGTGTGGTTAAGTAGGTACCAAACTGATGCGAATACTACGACCATGATCCAAACTGGAACTGGTACACCCATTGCGTAGCCTGTACCGAACCAAGCGAACGCGTCTGCTGTGTCAGTAAAGCCTGTTGAAATAGGACGACCATCGGTGTAAACCATGGTTACACCACGAAGTAGTGTCATGGTTACTAGCGTTGCGATGAAGGCTTGAACCTTACCCTTAGCGATAATCACACCACTAATAGCACCCAGCGCAGCACCTGCCAATAAAGCGGTTGGTACAGCGACCATTACAGGGATTTCCATACCAATCATGCTGGCAGCGAACGCACCACAAAGTGCCAGTACTGAGCCAACGCTCAAGTCGATACCTGCGGTTAGGATAACCAGCGTCATACCTACAGCGATGATTGCGTTAACCGAGGTTTGGCGCAGAATATTTAAGATGTTATCGACAGTAAAGAAGTTCGGGTTTAAGAAAGAAACGATAACAATCAGGAAGATTAAAGCGATTAATGACTTTTGATCAATCAGCCACTCTTTGCTGATTAACGGCTTTTTCTTCGGCGCTTCAGTTTCAGTTGTTTTGCTCATGGTTTTGGTACTCATGCTGCGTCCTCGTTAATCTTTTTACCGACCGCACACGCCAGTAATAATTCTTGGTTTGCTTCTTTAGCGTCAAATTCACCGCTGATGCGGCCTTCATGCATCACCATGATGCGGTCACTCATTCCTAATACTTCTGGCATTTCAGAGGACACCAAAATGATGCTCATGCCGTCGGCTTTAAACTTATTAATGAGTTGGTAAATCTCTTTTTTCGCACCGACATCGACACCACGAGTTGGTTCGTCGAGAATCAGTACTTTTGGTTTGGTCATCAAGCCCTTAGCGATAGCCACTTTCTGTTGGTTACCACCAGAAAGGTTGCCAATGATTTGCTCGCGAGTAGGGGTTTTGATGTTGAATAGCTTGATGAAGTCATCTACTGCGATCACTTCGTCTTTGTGTTGGATTTGACCACTTTTAGTCAGTAGATCCAGTGAACAAAGAGACATGTTCTCTTTCACTGAAAGCCCAAGCACTAAGCCGTCACCTTTACGATCTTCAGAGATGTAAGCGATGCCATTAGCAAGGCCATCTTTAGGGCTCACAGGGTTAATGGTTTTGTTTTCTAAGTTGATAACGCCGCGCTCACTTGGAAGAGCACCGTAAATTACCTTCATCAACTCAGTACGACCAGCACCCATTAGCCCTGATACGCCAAGGATTTCGCCGCGTTTTAGGGTAAAGCTAACATCATGCACACCAGAGCCAGTAAGGCCAATCACTTCTAAGCAGGTCTCACCATGACTTGGAGCGATGCGAGGATATTGTTCGTCCAGCTTACGACCAACCATCATTTCGATTAGGCCGTCTTCGTCAGTATCTTTTACTTCACATTGACCAATGAACTTGCCGTCACGAAGTACAGTGATGTCGTCACAGATCTCGAAGATCTCTTTCAAGCGGTGAGAGATGTAAACAATGCCGCAGCCTTCATCACGTAGCTCGTTGATGACTTTGAACAGAGATTCGGTTTCAGTATCGGTTAAGGCATCTGTTGGTTCATCCATGATGATGACCTTAGATTCAAATGATAGGGCTTTCGCAATCTCTACCATTTGTTGCTCGCCTAGGCTCAGTTCGCCAAGTGGTGTTTTTGAGTTGTGTTTTACGTTCAGGCGTTTCAGTAGCTTGTCGGCTTCTTGGTACATCTCATTCCACAAGATGCGACCCATGGTGCCAGTGATTTCACGACCTAAGAAGATGTTCTCGGCGATGGTCAGCTCTGGGATCAGGTTCAGTTCTTGGTGGATGATACTGATACCAGCTTGTTGAGAGTCACGAGGCCCTTTGAATGCAGCAGGCTTACCTTGGTAGGCGATAGTACCGCCATCCAATTGATAGATACCTGTTAGCACTTTCATGAGGGTTGATTTACCTGCACCGTTTTCGCCCATTAACGCCATCACGCGTCCTGGGTAAACGTTGAGGCTTGCCTTGTCTAGTGCTTTCACACCAGGGAAGGCCTTCTCAATTGAGCTAAGTTCTAAAATGGCTTGAGTCATGTCGGTTCCTTTACTCGGGGCCAGTTGTATTTGGTTATTCTGTCTTTCAGCTATTACGCTGGGCTGTCGTTATGTTTCGCTTGAGCTAAAACGTTACGCCAGCTTGGAAAATGACATTCGCGTAAGGTGTGCATTCACCGGTACGAATCACAGCGCGGCTTTCATGAGTGCGCTGTTTAAATTCTTCATGAGTGATGTAAGTAATCGCAATTTCTTTACGACAACGCGCTTCTTCTGTTTTGATTTGATCAATCAGCGCTGCATGATGCTCTGGGCTTACTTTTGCAAATTCTTCCGCGATAACCACACCTTCAATTTGAGATTCATCAAGCATGGTTTTGACGGTTTGAGCAAAGCTTGGAACACCGTGAGTTAAAGCTAGGTCTATGCGAGAAACATGATCTGGAATCGGCAGCCCTGCATCACAAATCGTAATTTCGTCTGTGTGGCCAAGAGTCGCCACTAAGTAGGAGAGTTCAGAGTTTATTAGAGTACTTTTTTTCATATCACGACCTATCGAAAAAACACGTTTGATGGGATGAGAAACAACTCAAGAAAAGCCATCGAAACGTTTCGATAGTGATAATAGTGTGTGATTTATCATTTGCACCTTTCACCTTCTTAGAGTGTGATAACGATCATCGAAACGTTTCGATGAGGCGTTTTTTGGTGATCTTAATCACCGTGATTGATTGCATAAATTCGAGGGAAGTGGGGGACTAGATTCGTATTGGTAGTGTTAGATCGTTGGCTCGGATAGGGCAAAACCTAAACGAGTACACCTTTTTCTATTGATAGGACGTAACCAAACTTAGTGACCGTGAGAATTTGGATGTGAGGTGTTCTTAAGCGAGCGAATACGTTACGCAGGTTATAAATAACATTAGCTAGGGCGTGAGGTGATGAGAGCTCTCCGTCCCAACACTCATCAATAATATGTTCCTTAGTTATCGGCGTTCCTACGTTCTCTACTAATAGACAGAGCACAGACAATAACTGAGGGCGTAATGCAATACGGTTACCTTGTTGGTTGGTAATCGTTCGAGTGTTGGTATCAATGAGTAGGCCGCTGAAGTCTATGGTGTGGTTCATCGTATTTATGTTCATTTGTTCTGAATAGTAAAGATTGGTTTATGGCTTGTTGTGCATCGAAAGCGAGCAGTTAAAGCGCGCGGATTATGCAAAATCAGGCCTCTCTTGAAAGTAAGCGCACGTAAGCCGCACGAGAAAAAATATAAAAAACCGTTGGTTTGAAAATGGATGTGAGAATTTTGGCTAAAAGTGAAGGTGCTTTATTTCTTTGTTATTCAGTTGGTTATTTATTTTTACTGATTATGTTGTTCGAAGTTACTAAGTGATTATATTTTTATTTATTTTTTTGTTTTCTGTGAGCGTAATCTGCTCGCCAATTCGACGGGGTGTCGGATAACTCTAAAAAGATTGTGCGGTTTGGGAACACTCAGCAATCTTGATTTGAAATAAGTAAGGTCGAGCAGTAATGAATAACAAACTAATTTTAGGCGTGGCATTGATGTCAGCTTTAGCGACAAACAGTGTAATGGCGGCAGAGAGTGGTTTCTACCTAGGTGGTGCAATTGGTACCGCTGATTTTGAAGATGATGACTTAGTTTCATCAAAAACAGAACCTGTGACTTTTGAAGCCGAAGACAACTCTTACCGTCTAATTGCAGGTTACAAGTTTAACCGCATTGTATCGCTTGAGTTTCAATACACAGACTATGGCGATCTAGTTGCAAAAAACCACGCTGATAAAAACGACGGTTTTACTTGGACTCCTCAAACATTATCAGTAGCTGCAAACCTTGGATATACATTTGATAACGGCATGCGTCCGTTCGGTATTATCGGTTTATCTTCTATCGATCTAGATATGAAAAACGCAGACGGTTCTCGTCCTTCTGGTTCTGACTTCGATGATACCGGCACTGGTGTACGTTTCGGTGTTGGTGTGGAGTATACCCCGCCTAAATTATCAGCATTAAGCCTACGTCTTGGTTATGAAGCGGATGCATTCACTATCGAGACTTACGAAGGTAGTTTTTGGAATCGCAGAAAAGTAGAAAAAGACATTGTACTAGAGTCGTTCTACCTAGGCGCAACATACAACTTCTAAGTTTCACACTTTGTTAAACGGTAAATCGATTTCTAAATGGGGCGTCGGTTGGCTCAACCCGTTTGGCTAAAGTGGAAAGCTGTCGCAATAGTCGGCAGCTTTTTTATACATTGACCAACGCGATATCAAAGCTGTTGGTTTAAAGACTCAAGGTAACATTAAGATGAATAAATCTATATTAAGTGCAGTATTGCTTCTGTCGTCATTTACAATTCATACGGCATCAGCTTCGGTATTGGATAGCGGCTTTTATCTAGGTGGCGCAATTGGTTCGTCAGACATTGATGACGACGGCTTAGTATCAAAAAGTAATTCAGCTAAAACAGCGACATTTGAAGCGAAAGATAACGCTTATCGCATTATGGCTGGCTATAAGTTTAATCGTATTGCTTCTATTGAGGCTCAATACACGGATTACGGTGACGTTGTTGCACACAACGCGAAAATAAACTTTGCTCGCTCTTACAATTTCAGTTGGGCACCAAAGGTTATTTCTTTGAGCGCAAACCTTGGTTACACGTTTGATAACGGATTACGTCCTTTTGGTGTGGTTGGTTTGTCTAGCATCGACTTAGATTCTAAGGAGGGAAGATACAGCCTTTCTCAGATCAAGTCTGATGCAGATACTGGAGCTCGTGTGGGCTTAGGCTTAGAGTACACACCACCAAAAGCACCGGCTTTCAGTATGCGTTTAGGGTACGAAGCAGATGTGTTTGATGCTGAAATCAACGAGACAAGGTTGGGAACAAACAAGACTTACAAAAAGACAGTAACTTTGGACTCTTTCTACTTAGGCGCGATGTACACCTTTTAAACTATTCAGTTTTGCCTAAAGCAAGTCTATTTCTAAATGGGGCGTCGGTTGGCTAAACCCGCTTGGCTAGGCTAAAAAGCCGCAGTGTTTGACTGCGGCTTTTCTATGTCTAACTTAGGCCTCGCGGATATGCGCGGTGACGGAAACGACAGCATGATCGGTACTGAATTGGTCGTGTTCGAAGCTTGGGTTAATCAGATGATGATCGAGTACGGTGTAGTTTGATATTTCCATCAAACTTGAGGAGTTCTGGCAGTCAAACTCGTTGGACATCAATATGTAATCCAGAACAGAACCTGAAGCACCGTAATAGTGGGTTGGTTTGCGTTGTTCGAGTAAGTCTTCTTCATGCAGTTGATGATAGAGATCCCAACTGTCTCTCAATCTAAAGTGAGAAAGCCAATGTTGGCTGGTTTCATCTCGATTCAACGAGTAACTCAACAGCCCTTTGAATTCATCGTTGAATAGGGGCTTGTTAAAGTCACCCATCAACACAACGGGTTGGTCGCTTAGATAGCGTTGATTGGTAATGTATTGGTGTAGCAGTTGAGCTTCTAGGCCGCGTTGAACACTCGATAGCCAAGAGCCTAGTTGTTCCTGATGAAGTTTAATCAGTGTATCGCTTTGTGGTTTTTGCTCTACTGAGCGGCCACTGGATTCTAGCGGTTCAGTTTTGGGTTCGGTTGGGCGTTGCGATTTGAAGTGCACAACATAACAATCGGTCGCGCCTAAGTGAGGCAGAGTAATAGTCGCGTGGACAGGCGTTCGGTTGAATGAAAAATTGTCACCAAGGTGAAAGGCAGCAAGTAGGCTCGAATCCGGTGTGACAGGCTGAACATTTTCAATTGGATAACGTGAAGCAATTCCCACAACAGGGGAGGTGTATAGGTAATCATCTTCAACGTGTGCGTTATCGACGACGGCAAAGTGCGGATAGCCCAACTCTTTCATGAGTTGCTGTAAAGATTCTGGGCTGAAGATCTCTTGGAAGCCGATCACATCGCAATCTGTTGAACGAATCGCTTCAGCAATCCAATGTTGTTTCTTCTGCCATTCGTCGAAGCTGTAGATGTTCTCAAAATCATAATAAGCGTTCGGTGGCTCAAGGTAGTTCAAAAGGTTGAACGTTGAGAATGTTACTTGGTTTGGTTTGTTCAAGGTTGAATCCTATTGAAATCACTCCTTTAAGGATATCTAAAATATGGAGATATTGTTCGGGTTTAGTCAGTTATTTTCACTTGATCTAGCGAAGGTTGTTACTTTCTGCTTAGATTCTCTCCATTCGACGCGGTTAAGGTGTCGAGTTTAATTTTCTCCATGATCAATCGATCGTTTTCTTATGGTTTCACTATGAAAAAATATACCTCTCTCGCTCTTGTATTGTTGAGCGCCTTTTTCTCTACATCGACATTGAGTCAATCTCTTAAGCCAGAATCGATCGAGCAAATTGAATCTCGTGTTTCGGCACGCATTGGTGTGGCGGTCTATGATTCTGCGACCAAGCAAACATGGAGTTACAAGGGTGATGAGCGATTTCCGATGATGAGCACCTTTAAAACTCTGGCTTGTGCGAACCTTCTCTATGACGCTGAAAATAAAGGGCTAGATTTGGACTCAAAGGTCAGCATTAAGTCTGAGGACCTCATTGTTTGGTCTCCAGTGACTAAAGATCTGGTCGGTAAAGGTATTTCACTGAAAGATGCGTGTGGCGCAACCATGACGATGAGCGACAATACCGCCGTAAATATTGTGTTAGGTGGAATAGATGGGCCCAATGGCTTAACTCAGTTCCTGCGTTCAATTGGAGACAGCAATACTCGTCTTGACCATTTAGAGCCAGAATTAAATCGTGCTCGACCAGGAGATGCTCGTGATACCACGACACCGAATAGCATTGTGATGACGTTGAATGAGTTGATGTATGGCGATACGTTGTCACAAGCGTCCAAATCGACGTTAAAAGGTTGGATGATGGGCAATAAAGTATCTGACGGAATGTTCCGCTCTATTTTGCCTAGTGGTTGGAATATTGCGGATAGATCAGGGGCGGGCGCTTATGGTTCTCGCGCAATTACGGCTATCGTGTGGAATGAACATCGAGCTCCGTTGATCATCAGCGTCGCTCTTAAAGAAACTGAATTCACTCTCCAACAACGTGACAAGGTGATTAACGAAGTGGGTCAACTTATCTTTGACGGGTATCTGGTGCAGTAGTTAATAGTACAGTAATCCTACACAATCACGCGCTAGCCACAGGTTCAGCCATGGCGCTAGCGCGTGACATTTCTTAGAACAGTCCCGAGTAATTTGTAAATAAAGCGTAAGACTTATGGTGCTGATGGTTTTATTAGTTATTACATGATGTTAGATTTGATTCTATACTTGTTTTAACGGCATGCATTCAAAGCCGACAAATCAAGCTGAATATTGAATTCATGACATTTGAAGGGAGAGTCAAATGGGAACAGATCTTCGACGCAAGGCCTCGCAGCGCACTCAGTTTTTCAGGTTAAATTTAGCCTCATGTGCAGTTATGCTGCCGCTTATTGCTCTACAACCCTCCGTTACTTACGCATCCGATACCGAATCCACTCCCGCCGTCACCGTTATTGAAACCACACAACTGGTTGGTTTTGGTGAAGCAAAATACCCAGCCGATTTTACTCACTTCGATTACGTTAACCCGAATGCCCCTAAATTCGGCAAAGTGATCTACGGCAGCATTGGTACCTACGATAGCTTTAATCGATTCGGTTCCCGCGGCGTTGCCGCCAGTTATTCCGGTGAAATTTACGATACTTTGATGTTTTCACCGAGTGATGAAATTGATGCTTACTATCCATTGATTGCTTCTAAAGTTCGTTATGCGAGTGATTTCTCTTGGATGGAAATCGATATCAACCCGAATGCTAAATTCCATGATGGGCAACCTATTACGGCCCATGATGTGGCGTTTACCTTCATGAAGTTTTCGACAGAAGGTGTGCCTCAATACCGTGTGTATTACAAAGACATCGAATCCGTTACCGCGGTTTCCGATTTGGTGGTTCGTATTGAGATGAATAATCCGAACCGTGAGAAGTTGTTTAGCTTTGCTCAAAGCACTCGCGTGTTACCGAAGCATTTCTGGAAAGACAGAAAACTCTCTGAGCCGCTAAGCGAACCGCCAGTAGGCAGCGGTCCTTATAAGATCATCAGTTATAAGTCGGGTCAAAGTGTTACTTACGGCCTTGATGAAAACTATTGGGCGGCAGGTCTACCCGTTAACGTGGGCCGCAATAACTTCAAGGAAGTGCAGTACGATTACTATCGTGATGACACTGTGATGCTAGAGGCCTTTAAAGCTGGGGAGTTCGACCTTCGAACAGAGAACTCAGCCAAGTTCTGGGCAAACTCTTATACAGGAGCAAACTTCGACAAAGGCTATATCGTCAAAGAAGAGATCAACCATGAGAAGCCTGAGTCAACCCAAGGCTTTGTCTACAATATTCAATCTCCAGTGTTCTCAGATCCTAAAGTTCGTGAAGCGTTAACATACGCGATGGACTTTGAGTGGATGAATAAGAACATGTTCTACGGCCAGTACAAGCGCACTCGTAGTTACTTCCAAAACACTGACTATGAAGCGAAAGGCTTACCAAGTGAAGACGAAGTGGCGTTGCTGTCTCAGTACAAAGACCAGATCCCACCTCGAGTGTTTACGGAAGAATACCAACCGCCAGTCACCGATGGCAGTGGTCGTATTCGCAGCCAAATGCGCACGGCATTCAAACTGCTGAAAGAAGCAGGTTGGCTGTTAAAAGACAAAGTAATGACCAACGAAAAGACTGGCAAGCCAATGTCATTTGAGTTGTTGATTTACAGCCCAACTACGGAACGTATTGCTACGCCTGTTCAAAAGAACCTTAAGCGAATGGGTATCGAAATGAAGATCCGCACGGTTGATACCACGCAATATATCAAGCGTCTTCGTGACCGAGATTTCGATATGGTCTCTTCATCGTTTTCGCCAAACCCTTATCCAAGCCCGAACTTAATGATTGTTTGGAACTCTAACTACATTGATTCTACTTACAATACAGCGGGTGTAGTGGATCCTGTGGTTGATGCGTTAACTGAAGAAATCGCACGCAACCAACAGAACCCAGAAAAGCTCCTTACGCTAGGTCGCTCTCTCGACCGTGTGTTGCAGTGGAACTTCTACAACATTCCTCAATGGCACGTGGGTGAATACCGAGTGGCAATGTGGGACAAATTTGAGCGTCCGGATGTGCTGCCTAAATACGATTTAGGTATCGATACATGGTGGATTTCAGAAGAGAAGGCGGCATTGCTTCCTGAGAAACGTCGCTAGGAGTTAGTTAGCATGGCTGCGTATATATTTCGACGTTTGTTGTTGGTGATCCCCACGCTGTGGGCGATCATCACGATTAACTTTTTCATCATTCAGATCGCGCCGGGTGGCCCAGTAGAACAGGCTGTGGCGCAGTTAGAAGGGCACAACTCCGGTATTATGGAGCGCTTTTCTGGTGGTGGACAAGAGGTTGATTTGAGCGAGAGTGACCAAGCGTCTGCCAGTGGCTATAAAGGCTCACGCGGGTTGGATCCGGAAGTGGTTGAAGAGATCAAAAAGCAGTTTGGTTTTGATAAGCCGATTCACGTTCGCTACTTTGAGATGTTGAAAAATTACGCGACCTTTAACTTTGGTGAAAGTCTGTTTAAGGGCGGTAATGTTATCGATTTAATCATCGAGCGTTTGCCTGTTTCTATTTCTCTGGGGCTTTGGAGTACGTTAATCATTTACGTGATTTCGATACCTCTGGGCATTATGAAGGCGATTCATCACGGCTCTCGTTTTGATATTTGGTCGAGCGCGGTGGTGATTGTCGGTTATGCGGTCCCTGGCTTCTTGTTTGCTATCATTCTGATTATCTTATTCGCGAGTGGTAACTACTTTAGTTGGTTCCCTCTGCGAGGCTTGGTGTCGAGTAACTTTGACCAGCTTAACTGGTATCAGCAAATCGGTGATTACTTCTGGCATTTAGCATTGCCTATTTTCGCCATGGTTATCGGTGGTTTTGCCACGCTTAGCATGCTGACCAAAAACTCTTTCCTTGATGAGATCAACAAGCAATATGTAGTAACAGCACGAGCGAAAGGTTTGGACGAGAACAGTATTCTCTACAAGCACGTTTTCCGTAATGCGATGTTGATCATTATTGCCGGATTTCCGAGCGCATTTATTAGTATTTTCTTCACTGGTTCTATGTTGATTGAAGTGATGTTTTCACTCGAAGGCATTGGCTTGCTTGGCTTTGAGTCCACCATTCAACGTGATTACCCAGTGGTATTTAGTTCTCTCTATATTATGACCTTACTGGGTTTGGTGTTGAGCATTATCTCCGACCTGACTTATACCTGGGTTGATCCTCGAATTGATTTTGAAGCGCGTTAATGGCGAATGAATAACAAAGGTATTGATTAAAAATGTTTAGCAACCCTTTAGCTGAAGCTCGTTGGTTACGTTTTAAAGCAAACAAGCGTGGTTTTATCTCTTTGTGGATATTCACCTTGTTGTTTGGCTTAAGCCTGTTTGCAGAGATCATCGCGAATGATAAGCCATTATTGGTTTCTTATGACAACCAATGGTTTGTGCCTGTCATTAATGAGTACGCAGAGACAGAGTTCGGTGGGGAGTTTGAAACCGAGGCTGACTATAAAGACCCGTATGTAATAGACCTCATTGAAGAGAGTGGCTATATCGTTTGGCCGATCATCCCTTTCAGTTACGACACTATCAACTTTGATATTGCAGGCGCGGTGCCATCGGAGCCTGACTCAGTGAACTGGTTAGGTACGGATGACAAAGGGCGAGATGTGTTGGCGAGGATTATTTACGGCTTTCGTATCTCGGTGCTCTTTGGTTTTGTTCTGACGATTGTCTCGAGTGTCATTGGCGTGGTCGTTGGTGCGACGCAAGGTTACTACGGCGGCTGGGTTGACTTGTTTGGACAACGTTTCATCGAGGTGTGGTCCGGAATGCCGACCTTGTTCTTGCTGATTATCTTGTCGAGTTTTATTGAGCCGAATTTCTGGTGGTTGCTGGGGATTATGGTGCTGTTCAGTTGGATGAGTTTGGTGGGTATTGTTCGCGCCGAGTTCTTACGTTGTCGTAACTTCGACTATGTACGCGCCGCGCAAGCGATGGGCGTCGATGATAAACGCATTATGCTTCGTCACATGTTGCCAAACGCTATGGTTGCGTCGCTAACCATGATGCCGTTTATCTTGTCTGGCTCGGTGACCACTTTGACTTCGTTAGATTTCTTGGGCTTTGGTCTTCCTGCGGGTTCGCCTTCGTTAGGTGAGCTTCTGGCGCAAGGTAAAGCCAACTTACAAGCGCCTTGGCTTGGTATTTCCGCATTCGTTGTACTTTCTTTGATGCTTACGTTACTTGTCTTCGTCGGTGAAGCGGTACGTGATGCCTTCGACCCACACCAACAGAAGTAAGGATAGGTTATGACTTCAAATACAGCTCCTACTTCTCCAGTTCTAACCATAGACAAACTATCTGTAGGCTTTGGAAGAAAGAAGGCGATTGAGCAGGTAACACACGATGTTTCGCTCGAAATATACAAAGGTGAAACACTGGCGCTGGTGGGCGAGAGTGGCTCGGGTAAGTCGGTGACGGCTAACTCCATCTTAAAGCTACTGCCTAAAGGCTCGTCACATTACTTGAACGGGACGATTAACTTCTCTGGTAGCGATATCTTGAATTGTTCCGAGAGGCAACTGCGTGGTATTCGTGGTGGTCGTATTGGGATGATCTTCCAAGAACCTATGGTGTCATTGAACCCGCTTCATCGAATCGGCAAGCAGCTGGTTGAAACTCTCGCGATACATCGCGGTATGCGCACCAACAAAGCACAAGCCTTGGCGATAGAGTGGCTATCTAAAGTCGGCATCCGTCATCCAGAGCAAAAAATTTCAGCTTATCCGCATGAGTTATCTGGCGGTGAGCGTCAGCGTGTGATGATTGCGATGGCACTGATTAACGAGCCAGAGCTGCTTATTGCTGATGAACCAACGACTGCACTGGACGTGTCGGTACAAGCCCAGATCCTCGATTTGTTGAAAGATCTGCAACAAGAGCTTGGCATGGCGATGCTGTTTATCACCCATGACTTGAGTATCGTTCGTAAAATTGCCGATAGAGTTGCGGTGATGAAGGATGGTCGCCTTGTGGAAAGCAACGACTGCCAGACATTGTTTAATGCGCCAGCTCACCCTTACACGCAAAAGCTAATCAATTCTGACCCTAAAGGTTTGCCTGTCCCTGTGTCACCCGACAGCCAACCGCTACTCGACGTAAATCAACTTCGTGTTTGGTTCCCAATTACGGGCGGCTTATTTAAGCGCACCATTTCACATGTAAAAGCCGTTACTGATATGGAGTTCACCCTTAATAAAGGGCACTCAATTGGCTTAGTGGGTGAGAGTGGCTCTGGTAAGTCGACCACAGGTATGGCGATATTAAAGTTGGTGGAGAGTGAAGGTTCGATCACTTATGAAAGCGAGCAGCTTCAAGGGCTAAACCGTCAGCAAATGCTGCCATTTCGAAGCCGTATGCAAGTCGTCTTTCAAGACCCATTCTCAGCGTTGAACCCAAGAATGTCGGTGGCACAAGTGATTGGTGAAGGCTTACGCATTCATCAGCAGCTTGATGAGAGCGAACTGGACCAACGTATCTGTGATGTGATGAAAGAGGTCGACCTTGATCCAGAAACTCGCCATCGTTATCCAAATGAATTTTCGGGTGGTCAAAGGCAGCGCATTGCGATTGCACGAGCACTGATTCTCAAGCCAGAGTTTATCCTACTCGATGAGCCAACCTCTTCATTAGACAGAACGGTGCAAGCTCAGGTTTTAGACTTACTCAAGTCACTGCAAGAAAAGTACGATCTTACGTACCTGTTCATTAGCCACGATCTGAATGTCGTCAAATCCTTGTGTCATTACACCATAGTGATGAAAGCGGGTGAGGTGATAGAGAAGGGAGACACCGAGACGCTGTTTAGCGCTCCTCAACACGAATACACCAAGCAGTTGGTGAGTCTCTCGAACGTGGGTGGCGTGTAAGTCGCCAATAGAGGCACTATTCTTTATAACAAGGGCGATCAGGTTGAATTCAACATGGTCATTTAGTGGTTTTACGATTACACTGCGCCCAATATTTCAGAAGTACATATTTAGGTAGAGGTCACCATGGACCAAGAACATTACGAAGACGCTGACTACGAAGGTTACGAGTACGGCGAAGAAGGCGAAGAGATTGAAATTGAGGCGATTGGTGTCGATGTGTCATCTCAGCCGATTGAGCTTTACAAGGTGTTCAAGATCGCGAACCTAGTGAGTGGCGGTGGCGAAGCTAAGCATGTCATCTCTGAAGGCTACGTTGCGGTAAACGGTGAGTTGGAAACACGTAAGCGTCGTAAAATGTACGATGGTGACTTCTTCGAATTCAACCAAGAATACTATGTAGTGTGCTGTGACCAGCCAGTACAAGAAGTAGAAGATAAGCCAAAGAAAAAAGAAGCGGCTAAGAAAGACAACAAGTCGAAGAAAGGCCAGCATAAAAAGGATTCTAAGAAGAAAGAATCTAAGAAAAGCACTGCTGAAATGTTGAGTACTAAAGCAGAACCAAAGAAAGAGAAAAAGAAAGAAAACAAAGCGAAAAAGAAAGCGGACAGGCCAAAGCCTCAACGTGATGAGAAAAGCGGCCGTAATTCGATTGAGTTCTTCTAATTAACAGCTCTAAACGGCTGGTCTGAAACTCTTTTATAGCTTATTAGCAGCGCTAAATGTGTACATAGCGTTTGCCAGATACTAAAAGGCTCACTGTAATAGTGAGCCTTTTTTGTTGTCGCTAGGTTGAGTTTGAGGAGAACCTTAGCTGACTTGTTCTACTTCATTTGATGGCTTAGAGCGTTTGATTGAGTAAATTATGTAACCAATGACGCTTGCAGCAACAATAACAGAGCAGACTCGGATAAAGTTAATCAACATTGGTGCGTTCTCAATGAACTCGTTAATTCCCCAAAGTAGAACGAGTGAGAATACGAACATAACGAGTAGTCCCCAACAAGGTGCATCGATTTTACCCGGAACAACATACCAACCATCTTCTTTGATCGGCTTGTTCAAGCGCGCATACTCTGCTTGCTGGCCTTTGACTGTGTAAAGATGCATTTCTTTTTGTTTGCCAGTTAGCAACAAACTTGCAGCGTACGCGACAATCGCATTCACGAAAACACCGATGACACAGTACCAAGGCCAAGCGATGTCAGTCGCTACTGCTACATACCAGATTGCTAAGAAGCTTGCTGCAACACCAATTAATAATCCTTTTTCTGTAATATGTTTGGAGTAGAAACCAAGCACGAACATACAGAAGTTTGCACCTACAAAATAGGAACCCGCTTTACTCAATATTTCTAAAACTGAGCCTGTGCTGGTTGCAAACATGAAGGCTGGAATGATGATACATAGTGCCCACATAACCGTGAAGAAACGCGATGCTTTGAGGTAATGTTCCTCTGACTCGTTTTTCTTGTAGAAGCGTTTATAGAAGTCAGTAACAGAGACGGTAGCCATAGAGTTAAAAGCGGAGTCTAGGCTCGACATACTTGCTGCAAGAATAGCTGCCGCGATGATTCCCATAAGGCCAGGCATACCATATTCGCTAGCATAGTGCAGGATAATGGTATTGCCATTTTCGAACTCTTTACCATCGTAGTAAGCGTTAAATAATACGCCTAACAGAATGAATACGAAGTAGATGAAGAAAGCAACGTAACCCATCATTAGCATCGCTTTTTTCGCATCACCCATATTCTTAGCCGCCATACAGCGTTGAACCATCATTTGGTTACCGCCATACACAGTCGTGTGGAACATTGTCATTGCGATAACGCCAGCCCATACCGTGGTCACTTGGCTTAAATCTAAATTGGTTTGCAACGCATCGGTCATGCCGTCTGACTTAAGGTTTTGCATCACTTCAGTCATTGGTTGTGGCATGCCATTCCAAACGGCTTCGATGATGATGAACGCGCCAAGAAACAAAATGACCGCTTGAATGACATCTGTCCAAATAACGGCGGCAATTCCCCCCATTACGGTATAGATTAGCGCGATAACAGTGACAATGATGATGCAGTAAGTCACGTCGATGCCTGTAATGAACTCGAGGATTAACGAGGTCGCATATAAGACTGCAGCGGAGCTTATCGCCTGTTTAATTAAGAAAATCAGAGACAGAGTGATACGCGAGGCTTTACCAAAGCGTCGTTCTTGATACTCATAAATCGAAGTGAGGCCGTTGTTGTAGAAAAACGGCATAAACACAGCAACGATAAAGAAAATCACCAAAGGGTAGTTTAGGTGGATAGCGATCACCGACAAGCCTTCTTTGTAAGACCAAGCCGGCCCACCCAAGAAAGACATCGCACTAACATAGGTACACACAACAGAAATACCGATGGCCCACCATGGAATATTTCTATCGCCTAATGCAAATTGGTTTGCGGAAGTCACGCGTCTACCAACCAGTGCACCCATAACTAAAGTCAGGACGATATAGGTACCGAGAATTGTCCAGTTTAAAGCGCCAAACTCATACATGCTCACGTCCTTTTAATTGTTCTTCCATTTGCTCAAACAGATCGTAACCAAGCTGTTTTAAGATGTGTGCGATATCGATAGCGACCCAGTTCTCCTTGAGTAGTTCGCCTTCTCGTCGCCAGATATCCATTACGCGAAGCTCGATGTGCTTGCCTGTCGGTGCTAACCCTAACCAGCCACTGGTGCCAGTATGTGTACCGTGCATGTGTGGCCAACCACCCGTGGATACGTAGTCATTTTTGGACAAAATATTGAGCTCTATATCGACACTTCGGTCAGGGAAGGCAAAGACAAATGGTCCTTGATGGTGGTCGCGGAAGCCTTGGATACCACGAGTCGTACCAATACCAGCTGGTCCGTACCACATGAAGTCGTCATGCCAGTAGTTTTCTAGATCCATTGAATCAAGGCGTTTACCATCAAATCGACCTAAGCAAGCCAGCATGTCTAGCACTAGTTTTTGGCTTTTCTCGCTCTCTTCCGCAGCGATGCTACCTGTCTGTATTCCGTCTTGAGTCGCTGGGGCAGGGACTAATCCAGCATGGCCTAGGCTCTTACGTAACGGATTAACACCAGCTTGGTTCATTGCATCGATAAAATCAGGGATTAGATAGGACTCAATAATTTGACCATCTTGGGTGCAAACCATCTCGGTGTAGCGTAAGTAGAGTGTTTTTCCTGTTGCTGGGATACCAAACAACGGTTTTGCAAATGTGCCAACAAAGTAGCCAGTAGAGTTTACCCAAGTGCGACCTTCATATTCACCTTGCATAATGATTGAAGGGCGTCGTTCAACATCAGGTAGCGAGTTTATTAGCGGTAATAGAAACGCTTGCTCAGTCGCATTGACACTAGAGACGTCGTTAATAGGATGAGCGACACACCATTTAACGTCAGCATTTAGCATCTCTTGAGCTACTTGAGTTCGTTCGGATGAGTGAGCGTTAAAATAGGTTCTGTAGAAATTTTCTATCAAGCTGTTCAACATAATACTTCCTTATATAGTTAACCGATTTGGATGAGAATCTGTTTCCAGACTGCACTTTCATCAAGTAGAGTAAATTCTCTGCGTAGGCCCCAAGGCCCAAACTCTGCATGGCTGATACCCATGATGTAAACGTCTTTTCCTGTAGGCTTTCCAAACATACCGTAGCCTTCATGCTTGCCTTGTAGCGACCAGCGAATAGCCGCACGTGGTGACATCATTTCGTCATTGCGACCAATACGGTGGTGAATTTTGAACTCCGCGTTCGGAAATGAAGAGCGCAGTGACATCCAAAACTGGTCGATCTCGTTATGAGATAGTGCAGTTTGACCGCCCGTGTATTCGCCAATACAAGCTCGGTCATATTCTTTTGGTATTACCGAGAACTCAGCACTCATTACACGTCGCAGTATGTCTTCATAGCGCTGACCGTATTCATTGTCATTTCCTACACCAAGGTAAGGGCCTTGAATGTCGACTTGGGGAGTGAAAGGGAAGGGGCATTGCTCAACACCACCCTCTATTTCGATTTGTTGACGAGCGTACTCTTCTGACGTCATTCCTAGTTGGTTTGCAATCGCAGCAATGTCTCGGATCATCCACTCGTCATTAATTTGGTTATTGATGGCATGGCAGTCAGCGATAATTCGAAACTTAAGTGTTTTGTTCGTGGCTTTACCAAATACACCATCATTAGTGTGAGTAGCTGTTGAAATGATTCGATGTGATGAGAGCATGCCTTGCTCAGGAGTCCCTGACCAAATAACGTCTTCACCCAATAAGGTACGGTTCGGGAACTCGGCTAGTGTGCCCATGGTCGCGCTGATGACCTTTTCGTTTCCCTTGGTGATGGAGAGTGGTGTACGGACGATAATGTCAGGTGAGTAATAGTTATGTAGGGTACTCAGACCTCGATCTTCCCAAATTTCTTTAGTGATGCCTAATATGTAATCCGGAAAATCTTGCCATTTAGAATCAAAGCCAACCATAGCCATTAATCACCTCCTGATGCGTCATAAAATTAGTTATTGGATTATTTTTGGTTACGTATCCAATATTGCCTTTTGTTATCATCATGTCAATGAAGTGTTTTGCATGTGTTTCTTTGTTGTGGATTGGATCTGTTTTTTAACAACTCTCAAAATACGGTTCTCAGTAAGATAATTGAGTGGTGATTCCATATTTATCGGGTATATATGAACAAAGTAATTAGGTGGAAATGTAGGGTTAACCTATGTAGGTGTATGTATTTATTGGTATTGTTTTGGTTGCAGCGAGGTGGGCGTTATACCAGAGATTGCTCTGTGACGATTTATTATATCGAAGTGATGACGAGAGGAAGTTTAGAGTAATTATTCTTATACGATGGTATTGTACTCAGGTTGTTAATTTTTTGTTTAGATTTATTTAATTAAAAATGGATTCGCATGCAACGATAAGTTTGGGAATGGTTTGATTGAAAAAGCCACTCAAAGATGAATATTGAGTGGCTTTTTGATGGATACGCTTAAGACAATAGTTCTGGAAGGAACAGTGATATCGCTGGCACAAAGGTAATGATCATCAAAGCGACGAGCATGGCACCAATCCAGCCTAAAATCGCCCGAGACAAGGATTCAATCGGCACGTTACCTACTTGGCTGGCCATAAATAAGTTGGCGCCGAGTGGGGGAGTGACAAACCCGATGGCTAGGTTCACGATCATCACGATACCGAAATGAATTGGGTCCATTCCCAATGCGGTCACGATAGGCAGTAGGATTGGAGTTAAGATAACAATCGCCGCTAATGTCTCCATGAATGTACCGACGATCAGTAGCAATGCGGTGATACATAGCAAGATGAGCAGCTTGTTTTCCGTGATAGAGAGAATGAACTGCGCGATTTCAGTTGGTAGACGCTCAAGCGTTAGGATTCGACCAAAGGTAACTGAAGCGCCCACAATCACAAGTACTGCACCTACCAATAACGAAGACTCCAAAATGATCTTCACGACCTTTTTGTAATCCAGCTCTTTGTAAACAAACATGCCGAAAAACAAGCCGTATAACACACCAATCGCCGCAGATTCAGTTGGCGTGAAGACACCAGAGTAGATGCCGCCAAGAATGATTACGGGTAATAGCATTGCCCAAATCGCTTCTTTAAGCGCTGCCAGTCTCTCAGGCCATGTCGCTTTCTTATCGTTACCTTTGTAGCCACGGACTTTAGAGACGATCAAACAGTAACCGATAAGGACGAGCCCGACGACAACCCCAGGGAGAATACCAGCCATGAACATTTTCGTTACGGACACTTCTGCAGTAATGGCATACACGATCATCACAACAGACGGTGGAATAATCACACCGATACCGCCGGAGGAAGCAATCAAGGCACCAGCAAAGCTTCGGTCGTAGCCTTTTTTAACCATAGACGGAATCATGGTTAAGCCAATAGCCGCAACGGTTGCTGAACCTGTACCAGAGATAGAAGCAAAGAACATACAAGCAACGATAGCTACAATCCCCAAACCACCGGTGAAGTGACCGAAGAAGACTTCAGCAACATGCAAAAGACGTTTTGATATACCGCCTTGGCTCATTAGGTTACCGGCCAATGTAAAGAGTACTACCGCCAATAGTGGGAAAGAGTCTAGGCCTGTCACCAAGCCCTGAACTAAAAATTCGATATTTAAGAAGGGTAGGCTCAAGATTGCCAGCATGCTGGCACCTGCGAGTGCGATACCTACGGGAACGCCAATAAGAAGCAGTAATCCGAAACTACCAAATAACAAAGCAGAGGTCATAAGCTTAGCTCCAACAAGCGATTAGAAGTGCGGTGTTTTGCTTTCAAATGACGGTAACGGTGTTGCGTGAGTCGAACCGACTTTGGTGAGTAAGCAATAATTGAAATGCGCTTGTTGATGCTAACGACAAGGCGAATGGCACTGAGCACGGCACAAACAAGTACAGAGGCATATAGGCATGCAATCGGGATTTCCATTGCTGGAGCGATTTGGCCCAGTTTCAGGCTTCGACCAATCACTTTGAAACCAAACCAGGCAACGGTAGAGCTGAAGGTAAGGTAGATAAGGTCTGAAAGAATCAAACTGTAGTGGGTTAGATTACCCGGTAGTTTGTCGATGAATAGGCGAATGCGAATATGTCGATCATCACGAATACAGTAGCTGATGCTTAAGTACATCGCCCAAACGAAAAGGTAGCGGGCAAGTTCTTCTGCCCAAGCAATTGAAGCGTCGAATAGGCGCAATGCTATCTGTAAACAGAGTAGCGCGGTCATCAACGAGATAGAAAGTACGATCAGTGTTGGTTCGAAGTATCGGTCGAACAGGCGAAACCATTTCATACGTAACTCCAAAGAGTGTTGAAAAGGGCATTGAATGCCAATGAATGAACTGCATCTCAGGCTTTAAAGCGGTTTGTCTGTAAAGCAATAAAGCTGCTTTAAAACGAAGCCTCAAAGCCTGAGTCAATAACGGGCACCCATGAAGGGCTAGCAATCGTGATCAGTAAATTAGAGTTGCTCTATTTCTGTGATCACACTGTCGAATAGCGCTTCGCCAGTTTTGCTACGAAGTTCTTGGTAAACCGCTGCATTCATCTTTTCTTTCATTTGAGCACGAACGTCGGTTGGCACTACGTTTACTGTCATTCCTTTCGCTTCAAGCTCTTTGATGACTTCTTGGTTCTGTTTCGCTGCTAGATCACGCTGTACCGCGATGGTTTCTTGGCTTACTTCATTGATAAGCGCCTGTTGATCACTCGGTAGAGAATCCCAGAACTCTTTATTCATGAATAGCACGTAGTTAGTGTAAATATGGTTAGTTAACGATAGGTACTCTTGTGCTTCATAAAAACGCTCAGCGTAAATAGAGTAAACCGCGCTTTCTTGTGAATTGATTAAGCCTTGTTGTAACGAAGTGAAGATCTCGCCCCAAGAAAGCGGTGTCGGTGCTGTACCCACCGATTTCCAAGCACTGATTTGCGTAGGGTTAGACGCTGAACGAATCTTTAAGCTGTTCAAGTCTTCAATGCTGTTAATCGGCTGCTTGTTATTGGTGATGCTGCGGAAGCCAACTTCCATAAAGCCTAAGCCATGAAAGCCTTTTGATTCCATTGAATTGAGAAGTGGTTTGCCGATCTTGTCGCTGTCCAACGCTTTGTGTGCTTGCGCTTCGTCTTCAAATAGGTAGAAAACATCAAGTACGTTGAACTCAGGTACGTAAGGTGAAAGCAGTACCGATGCACCAAACGTCATCTGTAAATTACCTTGCTGAACAAGCTCTGTGGTTTCTCTTACATCGCCCAGTTGACGGGCAGGGTAGATTTCAACTTCAAGTTCTCCGTTAGAGCGAGATTCCAACTCTTTTTCGAAGTGAAGCATTGCTTTATGGACTGGTGATGTTTCTTGGCTGTCGTGAGCAAGGCGGATCACATTGCTTGCAAAGGTATTCATGCTAGACAGCGTTAAGCCGAGGGCAGTAATCGAGGTAAAGATTGCGCGTTTCATCGTTCTTCCTTGTTCATCACATGGCTTTTATGTGCATTCATTTGAGCCATGTTGTTCAGTGGGTTATTTATCCGCACTTCATATCCTAATTTTTGCATACGAATCCAAAATATAAACACAGAGTTAACAAGTCAATAACAATTGGGGCGATTTGATAGTGCAGTTAATATGAATAGGCGAATTTTTCGACGAGATCACAGAAAAAAGCCCTAACTTGAGATTAGGGCTTTTAGTCTAAATTTATCGGTGTTGAGTAGGTTGGTTTGCAGTGAGCTTGTTAAAGGGGAGAAAGCAGCCTAAGAGCCTTTGGCTGTACTTCCTCGCTCAATAATGGTGCCGGATTCAAGCAGGTATTCGCCTTTAGCGTCCACGTTATCGTTGATGCGCTGCATTAAATCTTCGACAGCTCTTTGCACGATTTTATCGGTAGGCTGAGCAATAGTGGTGAGGTCATAGCTTGGCCAAGAGGCCATTGGGATATCATCCACTCCCATCACTGCAAAGTCTTGAGGAATATGACATCCGAGCTTTCTAAGACCGTCCATAACACCCATAGCTAGGATATCATTGGCACAGAACACAGCATCTGGCTTGGATGTATGCTCCATTAACTCTTTAGCGGCTTCTAATCCCGCTTCAAAACTGTATTTTGCATTGATGAAGATAGGTGAAGCGGCTTCACGAGTTTTTGCGGTTTCAGAGAAGCCAAGCCAACGTTTGTCACTGGTCATTGAGCCTGCATCACCACTTACATAAGCCAGTTGTTGGTAGCCCTTATCCAGCAAATAATCCGCCGCTTGCGTGCCAGCTCGTTGGTTATCTAAGCCAGCGCTGTTCGCATTAATGCTTTCTGTATAGCGGTTAATAAGGCTTAAGTGAACGCCAAACTTTTCACATTGTGCGAATGCTCGGGAAGTAAGACGGCTGGTGGCAATGATCAAGCCATCAACCTGATATTCAATCGCACGTGAAATGGCAAGATCCAAGTCGTCTTTATCGATAGGGCAAAGGACAACCTGGCCACCGCGCTTTTGGATTTCCATCGCCAGAGCACGAGATTGCAAGTCGTACATCGGGTTTGACTCGCTATCAAGTGCGATTGCCACTAACCCTGAACGATTGGAAATAAGGCTACGAGCGATCGCATTTGGCGTGTAGCCAAGCTTGGTCGCGGCATCCATAACCATTTTACGTTTCTTCTCACTAATGCTCGCTGTCGGACTGAATGCCCGAGAAACGGTAGACTGAGAAACGCCAAGCATTTTGGCAACATCAATAGAGGTAACTTTCGCTTTTATGGTGAATCTCCTTATATCGCGATAAATCCAAGCGCCACCTTGATTAGGTCAACAGGTCCTAATGAGCAAGGTTTGATAATTACAATACGTGTAACATTTGAAATCACAAAGAAAATTTATGAATTCATGACGGCTTGCTCATTTCGAAAGCCATCAATGATCATTTTGTGTTCAGAACCGACGCAAAAGAAGTTAACGCCGAGCTCTTTCCAGTGACGAGCCGCTTGAGCATTTGCGACAAACATACCAACGGGCTTGTTAACTTGCTGAGCTGCTTTGATTATTTTAATGCTCGCTTCTCGCACGCATTCATCATTCACACTTTCAGCACCGTAAGACACCGCCAAATCGACTTGTCCAATGAACAGTGCATCAATGCCTTCCACTTTTGCTATCGATTCTGCGTTTACCACACCTTCTGGGTCTTCAATTTGTGCAATGACAACTGTGTTGTTCTGGCTGTCCTTTAGGTGATTGGCCATCGGTTTGGTTGCGTATTTTGCTGCGCGGCTTGAGCCTGCATAGCCTCGACCACCTTCACCGTAATGGGACATCTTCACTAACTTTTCTGCTTGCTCTGCACTGCATACGTGTGGGATCTGGATTCCTGTCGCTCCGCAATCTAACGCATTCAAAATGGTCGATGGCTGGCTATCTTGAACTCGAACTATGCAAGGGAGCTGATTAGCGCGCGCAGCCAGAATGCAGCTATCCAGTGTCGATCGATCAAAAGGGGCGTGTTCCGCATCTAGCACAATGAAAGGGAGTTCTGCCAACGCCAGCACTTCAATGATGTGTGGGTGAGGGGTTTTAACAAAAGTTCCAAGTAGTTCGGTGTTGCTTAGTGTGCCCTTGAAGTTATCCATTACTTTCTATTCTCCATTACTTTTTATTTGCTTTTGCAAAGGTATGCAAAACTTAACATGTGTTGTTGTAAAAAAAGAGTAAAAACAATGTGATCAATGCAACATAAATTGACTGTATTTTAATCCGATAGGCATCGTAACTAACCGTTGCTAAGTTCTTTTATTATTTAAAACAATGGCTTGACTTTGATTTCCTAAGTTGAGAAATGAATTTGCCAAGTGTTAAAAAAATGTTTATGTTTGTCTTGCATTCGTATCCAAAAGTATACAAAAACAAAAATAAACTCTGTTAAAACTACACATAAGCAAACACTAGGCATACGCCACAAGGAGAACTAAGCATGGCTCGCATTCTAAAACACGGCATCACTGAAGAAGCATCAGCATCAAACAACGCGCAAGTACGTCAAACGGTTGAGAACATTCTTTCTGACATCGAAAAGAAAGGTGACAGTGCAGTACGTGAGCTTTCAGAAAAATTTGATAACTGGTCTCCGGAGCAGTTTCGCTTAACAGATGACCAAATTCAGGCATGTGTAGACGCATTGGACGAATCTACTAAGCACGACATTGAATTTGCACAAACACAGGTTCGTAACTTCGCTCAGATCCAACGTGACTCAATGCATGATGTAGAAGTAGAGACCATGCCAGGTGTTGTACTGGGCCATAAAAACGTACCAGTAAACAGTGTTGGTTGTTACATCCCTGGTGGTAAGTACCCATTGGTTGCATCAGCGCACATGAGTGTTCTTACTGCGAAAGTAGCTGGCGTGAAGCGTGTGATTGCTTGTGCTCCTCCTTTTAACGGTCAACCAAATGTGGCGATTGTTGCGGCAATGGCGATGGCTGGAGCGGATGAGATTTACTGTTTTGGTGGCGTACAAGCGGTAGGTGCAATGGCACTGGGTACAGAAACGATTGCTCCAGTAGATATGATCGTTGGCCCTGGTAACGCATTTGTTGCAGAGGCAAAACGTCAGCTGTTTGGTCGTGTTGGTATTGACTTGTTTGCTGGCCCAACAGAGACGCTTGTGATTGCAGACGAAGAGGGATGTGACCCTGAATTAGCAGCGGCGGACTTACTTGGTCAAGCTGAGCACGGTTACAACTCTCCAGCAGTACTGCTAACGAATAGCGAAACTTTTGCAGAAGAGACGGTAAAAGAGATTGAGCGTCAGCTAACGATTCTTCCTACTGCTGAAGTGGCAGGTAAGGCTTGGGAAAACTACGGTCAAGTTATTGTGTGTGATAGCTACGAAGAGATGGTTGAAGTAGCGGATGACATTGCTTCTGAACACGTACAAGTAATGACAAAAGATCCTAAGTACTTCCTAGATAACATGACGAATTACGGCGCGTTGTTCTTAGGTCGTGAGACAAACGTTTCTTACGGCGATAAATGTATCGGTACTAACCATACTCTGCCAACAAACAAAGCAGCGCGCTACACCGGCGGTCTGTGGGTTGGTAAATTCATTAAAACATGTACTTACCAGCGCGTAACTGAAGCGGCTTCGCTAAAAGTAGGTGAGTACTGTTCGCGTCTGTGTGCACTAGAAGGTTTCGCTGGTCACAAAGAACAAGCAGACATTCGTGTGCGTCGCTACAAAGAAAAATCGGTAGAGGCATAACATGACAAAACTCGCCTTAGTTACAGGCGGCAGTGGCGGCATCGGTGCCGCCATATGTCACAAATTAGCGCAATCTGGCTATCGCGTTGTGTTTACCTACAACAGTAATGAGGTTGCAGCTCAACAGATCTTGGACAGCTTACAAGGTTCAGGTCATGCCATGTATCAACTGAATGTTGAAGACAGCTCTGCGATTGGCGCGTTAGCGGACCAAGTTAAAGAGTCGTCGGATTCATTAGATTTGCTAGTGAACTGTGCAGGCATGACAAAGTTTGTCGCGCACAATGACTTAGCGTCTTTGAATGATGAGCTGATAGACAAGATCTTCCGCGTCAATGTTCGAGCTCCATTTGCGATGGTTCGCGCGTTTGAACCTTTACTTCGCAGCGCCAAGGGTTGCGTAGTGAACATCACTTCGATTGCAGCACAAACCGCAATGGGTAGCAACGTGGCGTATTGTGCGAGTAAATCAGCAGTTGAAAACATGACACGCTCATTAGGCCGCGCTTTATCTCCAGATATCCGAGTACTCGCTGTTGCTCCTGGCTTAGTGGATACCGAATTTGTCAAAGGCTTAGACGATGAATGGCGCAATGCACAAGAGCAGTCGACACCGCTGAAACGATTAGCGAGTGACGAAGAAGTTGCCAACGCCGTTTATGCAGCTGCAGAGCTACTGACATTTTCAACCGGTAATACCATCGCTGTCGATGGCGGAAGACCGCTAGGTTAGGTAAGAAGGAATTTAGAATGACCCTACAAACTACAATAAATAACAATCTCGTTCGTTACATGGAGCTTATCCCAGGCACGAGTGCTTTCATTGATGCACGTACACCGGGAAGCGACCTAAAAGACAACTTTTGTATCATCGGTGCTGGTGTGGCTGAAAGCAGCCGTCAACATGTTCATATCCGTGAAACAGCAGGCTTTAATATTGGTGCAGCAGGTCAGCCTCCAGGCATTAAGAACTCTCTGCACTCTCATCACACTGCTGAGCTATTCGTGGTCTTCAAAGGTCAGTTTAGATTCTACTGGGGTAATGAAGGCGAACACGAAGCGGTACTGTCGCACGGTGATGTTATCTCTATTCCGACGAACCTGTTCCGAGGCTTTGAGGTGGTAGGGCGTGATTACGGCTTTATGTATTCTGTGTTAGGTGGTGACAACTCTGGCGGTGGCGTGGTTTGGCACCCAAGCGTGATTACAGACAGCCAAGGCTACGGTTTATACCTAAAAGCAGACGGCACGCTGGTTGATACCATTGACGGTGATGCAGTGCCTAGTGAGTCTGAATTGATGCCACTGCTAACGGACGAAGAGCTGAGCAAATTCGATACCTACACAGCTGAGCAGATGATGCCTTTCGTAGCATTGAAAAAGGATTACCGAGAAATCTCAGGTGATTTTGACAAGCCTGGCGTTAAACAGTTTGCATTAACGGGTCACCCATCTGCGAGCTACGATTTCCAAGTTAAGAGCGTGGATGACGTAAGTATCATGGCTTACGAGTTAACGGAAGGGGCGAGTATTCCTGTTCACCAACGTGATGAAAAGCAGGTGTTGATTAACTTTGAAGGCGATACTTTGCTTAACCTGGTGAAAGATGGCGAACAAGCTCAACTGGTATTGACGACTGGCGACGTGTTTAGTGTGCCAGCAGGCGCATCGTACAGCCTTGAGAACCTGCGAGGTACGAGCTTCACCTACGTGGTATTAGGTTCTGACCAACCACAAACACTGCAGGGCAACTAATGATGAAACCAGAAGTACCACTGTTATGGTTACCTGGTTTGTTATGTGATGAAGCGTTGTTTCAAGACGTCAATAAAGAGCTGCCCGATTGGGTGGCTCCTTTTACTTGTGACTTAGGAACCGACACATCCATGCAAGCCTTAGCGAGTAAAGTGCTTGAGAGCGCCCCGGAAAGTTTCGTGCTTGGCGGTCTGTCTATGGGCGGCATTCTTGCGTTTGAAGTCTTTCGACAAGCGCCACAACGCGTGAAAGGCTTGATCTTAATGGACACCAACTCTGCAGATGAAAAGCCAGAAGTCTCGGAGAAAAGAAACGCCTTGGTTGATAAAGCAAAAGCAGGGGAGTTTGAGTCAATAACGCCTGATATTCTAATGCCAGTGCTTATTCATCCGAACCAGTTAGCGAATCAAGAACTGACTCTAAGAATCACGCAAATGGCGAACAATATTGGCGTTGAAAGGTTTGAGGCTCACGCTCAAGCATTGGCGACTCGCCCTGATGCGAGACCGCTGTTGGCCGATATCCAGGTTCCTACGTTGATCATTACAGGCAAAGATGACCTATTATGTCCAATCGATAATCACCTGTTAATGGCAAAACACATCAAGCAGGTATCGCTTCATGTCATTCCTGATTGTGGACACTTATCGACAATGGAGCAGCCTAAGATTGTTGCGCAGCATATTCGTAGTTGGTTTGAAGCCGCTCAGCTGTGATTCTTTATAGTGAGCGAAGAAGCCACTTTTCATGCCGAACATGCAATATAAAGTGCAGTGCGCTTTATATTGTACTTGTCACCATGTTTGCCACTGTACTTTGCACCTTACCTAAGCACTAATAGCCATCGCTGACTTACAAGCTGCTTCCTATCTGCTTCGCCACAAACTCTACAAACCTATCCCTGAGTGGATTATTACTATCTCCATTCCATATTAATCCGACAGGCCAAGTGGCGTGCTCGCCCTGTAATGCAATGAATTCGACATTGGTGTTGCTTATCTGCTGTGCGCTGCTCGGTACTATGGTGAAGCCGATATTTGCCGAGACTAACGCAAGCAAGGTAAGAATATCGTCAGCTTCTTGTGTCTTTGATAAGTCGAGGTGATTTGCTAGACAATATTGTTGGATCTGTTTGTCTAGTCCAGGACCACGATGTTGGGCGAGCTTGAGATAAGGCCACTTAGGCAATTCAGACAGAAGCTGATCTTTGTTTTGCGCTTGATTGAGAACATCTTTGTGAATGGCAATCACAAGGGAATCATCGAAAAGCGTTAGGCTGTTGAGATCTGACGAACTGGGGATTCGATTGAAGCTGATATCGAGTTCGTGAGTCAATAACTCATCCGTCTGCTGCTTAGAAGTTGTGTCATTTAAGGTGATGTGAACATTCGGCTGCTGTTGTTTATACGCTGCAATCAACTTAGGTGCCTCATGATAAGTGGACACGCCGAATCCAATGTTTAAATGCCCCTCTGTCCCATTGACCACCGAGCCAGAAAGCTGCTCAAAGGCATGCATTGAATAAACCAAGCGTTGGGCTTCTTCCAGTAACGTCTTGCCTGCGTGTGTTAACTCGGCGCCATTTCTGCCACGAGAAAACAAGCTTGTTCCAATATTGGATTCCAGTCGCTGAATCTTTTTGGTGAGTGCCGACTGAGTAATGTAGAGCTGCTCTGAAGCCAAGCGATAATTGCCCGACTTAGCCAGCTGACAAAACGCCTTCAGTAAATCAAATTCCATTCCAAATGCTCATTGAACTGAGAATATCTTTTATTATATGGAATTGAAGCGATTTTTTATACTGGCTCGATAGCAAATAGGATAAAGCGAAAATTAGAGGACGAATCATGAAAAGAGACATCAAAGTAGCATCGGTCCAGTTTAATCATCATGCTGGCGACAAGGCTTACAACTTATCGGTGATTGAGCATTACGTTAAACAAGCGGCGGACAGTGGTGTGGAGATCATCAGCTTCCCAGAAATGTGTATTACCGGCTATTGGCATGTTTCTGCTTTAGTGCGAGACGAAATTGAAGCTCTTGCTGAGCCTGTACCTAGCGGTGAATCTATTCAAAAGCTCGTTTCGTTGGCAACGCAATTTGGAATGAGTGTTGGTGCGGGCTTGATAGAGCAGGGAACGGATGGGAACTTATACAACACTTATGTGTTCGCGATGCCAAATGGGGAAGTACAAAAACATCGCAAATTGCACACTTTCGTAAGCCCATATATGAGTAGCGGCGATCAATACACTGTGTTTGATACGCCCCACGGGTGCAAAGTCGGTATCCTGATTTGTTGGGATAACAACTTGGTTGAGAACGTTCGAATTACCGCTTTGAAAGGTGCCGATATATTGATTGCACCCCATCAGACGGGCGGTTGTCATTCACGTAGCCCGAACGCGATGAAGCGAATTGACCCAGATCTATGGTTTAATCGAGATCAAAACCCAGAAGCGATTCGAGCTGAAATGCAGGGCAAGAATGGCCGTGAGTGGCTTATGCGGTGGCTACCGGCAAAGGCACACGACAACGGCATGTTTGTGGTGTTCAGTAATGGCGTTGGCGTTGATATGGATGAAGTCAGAACGGGCAATGCGATGATCCTAAGCCCTTATGGTGAGATTATTACTGAGACAGACAGTGTTGATAACGACATGGTAATTGCAGAGCTAAAAGCCGAAGAGTTGAATATGTGTACTGGCAGACGCTGGATTCGCGGTCGTAAGCCAGAGCTTTATCATTCACTAACACAGCCTTTAGGTCATGAGCTGGATCCACACCAAGCGCGTTTTGCAGAGAAATAATGTTGAAGGTGCTGGTGGGTAAAGTGAGTGAATAATGGGTAAGTGGGGGAAGGGGAGTTTTAAGCTTTGGATGTAGTCTCCCCACTTAAACCGTTTTTAAGTGGGGAGACTATTTACACTGAGATAAGCAATTGCCTAGTTTAGTGGCGAGTTCGAGACGAAGTAAGATCCGCAGCTCTAAGTTGAGCAATCGCTTTGGCAAGTTCAAGCTGAGCTTGTGCAAAGTTGACGTCTACATTGCCCTTATTGATATTCTCTAGAGCGGCGTGTTTCGCTTCCTCTGCGCGAGCACGGTCAATATCTTTTGCGTGCAAAGCGGTATCGGCCAACACCGTCACTACATCGGGTTGAACTTCAATCATCCCGCCAGACACATAAAGCACTTCATCTTCTGCTTTTGGGTCGGTGACAAATACTGTCACGCCCGGTTTTATTTTACTGAGAAGCGGGGAGTGACCGGGACGAATCCCGAGTTCACCATCTGCTCCAGAAACGGCTAGGGCATATGCCGGCCCTGAAAACAGCGTACCTTCCGCACTTACGATATTAAGTTGAAATGTATTGTCTGTAATTCCAATAGCCATGATGCACCTACCTGTTAGAGTGATTTCGCTTTTTCAAGCACTTCGTCGATAGAGCCACAGTACAAGAATGCTTGCTCTGGAATGTCGTCGTATTCACCATTTAATAGGCCTTTGAAGCCTCTTAGCGTTTCGCTGAGTGGTACAAACACACCTTTCTGACCGGTAAAGACTTCCGCTACGTGGTAAGGCTGAGTTAAGAAACGTTCAATCTTACGAGCGCGAGATACGACCTGCTTATCTTCTGTAGAAAGCTCATCCATACCAAGAATCGCGATGATGTCTTTTAGCTCTTTGTAGCGTTGCAGCGTGGTTTGAACCGTTTGTGCAATGTCGTAGTGCTCTTGGCCTACGATCAGCGGGTCCAATTGACGTGATGTTGAATCTAACGGGTCAATCGCAGGGTATAGGCCCAGTGCCGCGATGTTACGAGACAGTACAACAGTCGCATCTAAGTGAGCAAAGGTTGTTGCTGGCGATGGGTCAGTCAAGTCATCCGCAGGTACGTATACCGCTTGGATAGAGGTGATAGAGCCCTGTTTTGTTGACGTGATTCGCTCTTGAAGTACACCCATCTCTTCCGCTAGCGTTGGTTGGTAACCTACCGCTGAAGGCATACGACCTAGTAGCGCAGATACTTCTGTCCCCGCAAGCGTGTAACGGTAGATGTTATCGATGAACAACAGTACGTCACGGCCTTCATCACGGAAGCGTTCAGCCATAGTTAGGCCAGTAAGCGCAACACGTAGACGGTTACCCGGTGGCTCATTCATTTGGCCGTAAACCATGGCTACTTTGTCTAGTACGCCAGCTTCTTTCATCTCGTAGTAGAAGTCGTTACCTTCACGAGTACGTTCACCTACACCGGTAAATACAGACAAACCTGAGTGAGCTTTGGCGATGTTGTTGATAAGCTCCATCATGTTGACGGTTTTACCTACACCGGCACCACCAAACAGACCAATTTTACCACCCTTAGCGAATGGACAGATAAGGTCGATAACCTTAACACCTGTCTCAAGCAATTCAGTGCTGTTCGCTTGTTCTTCATAAGAAGGCGCTTCGCGGTGGATCTCGTAGTTCTCTTTTTGGCCGATTTCGCCACATTCATCGATAGGTTGACCAAGCACGTTCATGATACGGCCTAGTGTTTCTTCACCTACAGGAACCGTGATTGGAGAGCCTGTGTTTTCAACGGTTAGGCCACGACGTAAGCCGTCTGATGTACCCATCGCAATACAGCGAACAATGTTGCCGCCAAGTTGCTGTTGAACTTCTAACACCAGCGAGCTTGCTTCGTCGCTAGTGACTTTCAATGCATCATAAACACGTGGGCTATTATTTCCGCCAAACTCGACGTCGACCACCGCGCCGATTACTTTTACTATTTTTCCTACACTCATGTGTAATTCCTCAAATTCTATTCTGACCCGCTCTTGTCTGCCCTTAGACAGCTTGAGCACCTGAGACGATTTCACTCAGCTCTTGGGTAATGGCAGCTTGTCGTGCCTTGTTGTACACCAACTGCAAATCATCGATGAGCTGGCCTGCGTTGTCGGTAGCGGCTTTCATGGCGACCATTCGGGCAGCTTGCTCACAGGCAATGCTCTCAACGATGCCTTGATACACTTGAGATTCGATGTATCGGTGTAACAGTTCAGAGAGTATGTCTCTTGGTGCTTGCTCATAGATGTAGTCCCAACGACGTTCTTTCTTGGCTTCACCGTCTGCCTCTGAGTCAGAAGGGTGGGGGAGAAGCTGTAAAGTCGTTGGAGCTTGAACCATGGTGTTAACGAATTGGTTGTAGACTAAGTACAAGCTGTCGATTTTGCCTTCGTCATAGTGACCAAGCATCGCGTTAACCGTACCTAAGATGTCTTCTAACTTAGGTGCGTCACCTAGGCCTGACGTTTGTGCGATAACATTGCCGCCACGTTGGAAAAATGAGATAGCTTTTGAACCAATTAAGGTGGTTTCTACCTCAACGCCTTTAGCACGCCATTGCTCCATTTCTTCCAGCACTTTCTTGAACAAGTTAGAGTTCAAGCCACCACATAATCCGCGGTCAGACGAAATAATGATGTAAGCCACGCGCTTAGGTTCACGCTGTTGAAGGTAAGGGTGCTGGTATTCCAGCGACCCTGATGCAACATGGGAGATAACCTTACGCATGTTTTCGGCATATGGTCGCGTTTGCGTCATGTTGTCTTGAACCTTACGCATCTTACTTGCCGCGACCATTTCCATTGCACTTGTGATTTTTTGAGTGTTACTAACACTGGCTATCTTGGTGCGAATTTCTTTAGTACTTGCCATAATCTGCTCCTATTTGTTTTTGTTTCCAGCTAACAAACCGGAGCACTTACCAAGCTTTCATCCCAACAAAACCTTCTAGAATCTCTTTAAGAGCGCTATCGATTTCGTCGTTGTAATCACCTGTCGCGTTAATCTTGTCGATGAGCGCTGGGTTTTGAGCTTTGGCGTACGCGATCAGCTCTTCTTCGAAGCGGGCTAGGTTGTTTAGCTCAACATCGACTAGGTAGCCTTTTTCAGCCGCGTAAATCACAATAGCTTGCTCTGCAACCGACATAGGGGAGTACTGCTTTTGCTTCATCAGCTCAGTCACACGCTCACCATGGTCAAGTTGCTTACGCGTCATCTCATCTAGGTCTGAAGAGAACTGAGCGAATGCTGCCAATTCGCGGTATTGAGCCAGTGAAGTACGGATACCACCAGATAGCTTCTTGATGATCTTGCACTGCGCAGCACCACCCACACGAGATACCGAGATACCTGGGTCAACGGCTGGACGTAAGCCTGCGTTGAATAGTTGAGTTTGTAGGAAAACCTGACCATCGGTAATCGAGATTACGTTGGTTGGCACGAATGCCGATACATCGCCTGCTTGAGTTTCAATGATAGGAAGCGCTGTCAATGAGCCTGTTTGGCCTTTCACTTCACCGTTAGTGAACTTCTCTACATACTCTGCATTGACTCGTGCTGCGCGTTCTAGCAGGCGTGAGTGAAGGTAGAATACGTCGCCAGGGAAGGCTTCACGGCCCGGTGGGCGTTTAAGTAGCAATGAGATTTGGCGGTATGCGACCGCTTGTTTGGATAGGTCATCGTAGATGATCAGTGCATCTTCACCGCGGTCACGGAAGTATTCGCCCATGGTACAACCCGCGTAAGGTGCGAGGTATTGAAGCGCTGCTGATTCTGATGCTGATGCAACAACCACAATGGTGTTTTTAAGTGCGTCGTGTTCTTCGAGCTTGCGAACCACGTTAGCGATGGTTGATGCTTTTTGACCAATCGCCACATACACACATTTAATGCCTGAGTCTTTTTGGTTGATGATGGCGTCGATTGCTAATGCTGTTTTACCTGTCTGACGGTCACCAATGATCAGTTCACGTTGACCACGACCGATAGGCACCATGGTATCTACCGCTTTGTAGCCAGTCTGAATAGGCTGGTCTACAGACTTACGTTCAATTACACCAGGGGCAATCACTTCTACAGGGTCAAGGCGGTCACAACTTACCGGACCTTTACCATCAATTGGCTCACCTAGAGTGTTTACTACACGCCCCAGAAGCCCATTACCGACTGGTACTTCCAAGATGCGACCCGTGCCTTTTACTTTCATGCCTTCAGAAAGGTCAATGTAAGGGCCCATTACCACCGCACCAACAGAGTGGGTGTCTAGGTTAAGTGCAAGTGCGTATTTGCCACCAGGTAGTTCAATCATCTCGCCTTGCATCACATCTGCAAGACCGTTGATGGTGATGATGCCATCACGAACCGATACGATAGTGCCTTCGTTGCGAGCTTCAGTGCTCACGTTAAATTGCGAGATTCGTTCTCTAATTAGATCACTAATTTCATTTGAATTTAATTGCATTTTATTACCTATCTCGCGTGAAGTTGATTAGCTAATCGGCTTATTGATGTGTTCAATGAACCATCGATAACGGTTTCACCCGCCTTGATGACAATCCCACCGACCAGTGAGTCGTCAATCACCTGTTCTAATTCAACCTGACGCTCTAATTTCTTCTCAAGTGCAGCCGTTAATGAGGTAACTTGACCTGATGTAAGGCATTCTGAGCTGGTGACAGTGACAGGAATTACACGTTCATGTTCGTCCTTCAGCTCGCTGAACAAGCTAAACAAGTCTTTTACGACGGAAAGGCGACCATTCTCAGCCAACACTCGAATTAGGTTGATAACGTGTTCATCAACCAACCCTTGGCAAACGTGAATGATAAGATTGGCGAGCTGTTCAGTTTGTTGGGCGCTTGCCCCTTCTGCTGAGATAATCTGATCAGCAATCGCTTCTTCTTCCGTTACTGCCACAAGAATTGAAAGCATCGAGTGCCACTCTTGTAACTTGTTTTCACCCAAAGCAAAGTCGAATGAGGCTTTGGCGTAGGGATGAGCAATATTGGTGTAATCTGACATACTGCCTCCGCTTACAGTTCGCTAATGAGTTGATCAACTAACGCTCGGTTCGTTTCTGAATCTAGGTTTTTGTTGATCAGTTTCTGTGCACTTTGAATAACAGCGTCTGCCATGTCTGCCTGAAGTTCACGACGAAGCTTTTGACGCTCACTTTCTAGTTCGGCTCTGCCTTGCTCTAAGATGCGAGCTTTTTCTTGCTCTGCTTCTTCGTGCGCTAAGCTGATGATTTCATTACGGCGTTTTTTGCCTTGTTCAATCAGTTCAGTGACGTTGCGTTTTGCATCTTCGACAAGTTGTGCGCCATTGGATTTTGCTAGTTCTAGCTCTTTCGCTGCATTCTCTGAATGGCGTAAACCATCAGCAATTTCTTTTTGGCGCTCGTCTAACATTGCGGTGAGAGGGGGCCATACATATTTCATGCATAGCCAAACAAAAATCACGAATGAGATTGCTTGCCCGAACATGCTTGCATTTAAGTTCATACCTTCCTCGCTAAATCTTGATTAATTACAAATCGATCTTTTCAAAGCTTTTTGATTAAGCCACGGCGAAGATGATGTATAGACCGATACCAACACCGATCATTGGTACTGCATCCACAAGACCCATCATGATGAAGAATTGAGTACGAAGCATTGGAGTAAGGTCTGGTTGACGAGCAACACCTTCAAGGTATTTACCTGCCAAGTTACCAATACCTGACGCTGCACCTGCCGCACCTAAACCAATCAGTAATGCACCTGCTACATATAAAACTGCGCTTACGATATCCATTTGTATCTCCGATAAATAATTTGTTAGTTAAATTTTTAGTTATTAATTAGTGGTGTTCTTCTGTTGCCATACCTAAATAAACAACGGTCAGTACCATAAATATAAATGCTTGTAAGAATACGATTAATATGTGGAATAGTGCCCAAGGAACACTCAGTGCCCATTGCATCCACCATGGCATTAATGCGATAAGAATAAATATCATCTCACCTGCATACATGTTTCCGAATAATCGTAAGCCTAGTGATATAGGTTTTGAAATTAATGTTATTAATTCAAGAACTAAGTTAACAGGGTATAAAAGAGGGTTATCAAATGGCTGAGTAGTAAGCTCTTTGATAAAGCCTTTCAATCCTTTATTTTTAAACGTATAAGTCAACAGTAAGATAAATACACCGAGTGCCATCGACATTGGAATATTTACGTCCGCCGTTGGTAGATCTCTAAAGTGTTCTAGACCCATTGCACGACTTAATGCTGGTATAAAATCTATTGGTAATAAATCGACCGCGTTCATCAACAACACCCAAACAAAAGTGGTTAATGCCAGTGGTCCTATTAATTTATCCTCCGCTTGAAAAATCTCTTTTACTAGGTTGTTTACAAAATCAAATATCAGTTCGATAAAACATTGAAATCGACCTGGAACACCGCTGGTGCCCTTGGTCACTACGTATCGAAACGCTCCAATAAACAGTAAACCCGTAATCCAAGATACCAACATCGAGTCGATGTTGAACGCCCAGAAACCATCACCTGTAGTTAAGAAGGTTAAGTGATGCTCTATGTATTCGTGAGCGGTAGTTACTTGATCCATACTACACGTACTCCGATCTTGTAGAGGCAGTAATAAATGGTGTTAAGAAGTACCCAACCATCGTGAGAATATATGCGTACAATATTACTGGGTTATCCAATTTGAAAAACTGGAATGCCAAGATAAACATTAAGAACGTATAAGTTATTTTCACGACACGACTCATTTGCATTAAGTCACGTAAACTATAATTAGGGTTCTTGCGCACCTTTAGGCTTGCATATATAAAACCAAACAGCGGAGGCAACATCGCAATAACGATGCCCAAAGCTGACGATTCCATATCTACTTTATTACCAAAAAACACTTCATATAAAACTACACCGACGGCTAATACTATTTGGCAGAGAACAACTCTTTTAGCAGCAACAAGAATGTCACCACTTATTCCGTTAAGCCTCATAATAAAACCTTATATTTAACAGTGTAAGCTCATATAAAACACAGTTTGAATATGTCTTGCTACTCGCATTTACTTGTTAATAAAACTTTGCTTGTTAACAAAGATATAATCTTTCTGGTTTTATATCTCCTGACGAAATAGAACGGTATAAACTAATTCGCTCTCGTTTCGACAAAATATAAACTACGCCTAAAATTATGTGATCAAAACGACAAATATCGATATCAATAATTCCATTTTTGAAATGGGTGCTTTTCATTTATGAAAGTAATAATTCTGTCACTTTAATCATGAATATTTCAGATGCTTTATTGATAACTTGAAGTATTAAAAATTGCCTGAATAATTCAGAGTCACGTTAAGTGAGATTAAGGTGGTTAATTTATACTTTTCATGCACTTAAAGATTGTTTCCATAAGGGTAAGAGTTGGGGGCTAGATGTGTGATTTCATCACTATTTCGTTATTTATAACGAGCAGCGTGCGTTTATTTACGCAGAAATATATACTTTTTATCTATTACTCATGAAGCGTGGAAAAACTGTGTCACATCAATGGTTATCCACGTTTTTGTTACTCATTGAGGTATTTATGGCCGGTTATATTGGAAGGTGAGGGGAAGAATTGAGAGTGTTAAAACCGTTTTTATGACGTTTAAACCTTACTTCAGAGCCCGTTGACTGTGGTTGTTGCGACTAGATAAAGCGTATTCTGAAGGGCGTTGTTGACTAAATCAGTTGGAACCTTTTCTCAGTCCTGCGATCTGATCCCATGTAGTAGAAGCATGGTGTTGTTATGGGTAAGTCGAAGAAGAAGATAGCGAACTGGAGTGAGTATAATGAAGCCTTGTGCAAGCGAGGCTCAGTAACGTTTTGGATTGACGACTCAGCCGTTGAAGCATGGCAATGTAAAAGTCACCATGGTAAACGAGGTAGAGG
>NZ_JAKEUW010000042.1:0-45296 GCF_022398115.1 Vibrio sp. Isolate22
GTCGAGAAAAGGTAACTGCTTGGATAATGCGGTTGCTGAAAACTTTTTTGCTTTACTCAAAACAGAGATGTATCACAACCAAAGCTTTGAAGATGCAGATGCTCTGATAGAGCAAATTAAAGAATACATCGAGTACTACAATACCAAACGTATAAAAGTGAAACTAAAAGGCCTGACTCCGATAGAATATCGAACTCAGGCCTTGAAAGCCGCTTAACAGAAATGTCCAACTTTACGGGGTCACATCAAAATGGTCGGCTTTTGACTGTCTCATATACAAATGAGTAAATGTTGAAGCAACATCACTTTAAGAGAGATTACTTCTCCCAGCGCTCCGCCGCTTTCGCATCAGAGTCACGGGAATCAACCCAACGAGTTGCTTCAGTAGTGCGTTCTTTTTTCCAAAAAGGTGCTTTCGTTTTTAAGAAGTCCATAACAAACTCACACGCTTCAAATGCGGCACCACGGTGTGCACTAGAGACGCCAACATAAACAATCTGGTCGCCAATATCTAGGTCACCGACACGGTGGATAACTCGCATCTTCTGGATAGGCCAACGCGCTTCAGCCTGGTCACAGATCTCGCTCAGCGACTTTTCTGTCATGCCTGGATAGTGCTCCAAAGACAAACCAATCACATTGTCGCCAAGGTTCATGTCGCGAACTTTACCAACAAAAGTTACTACAGCACCTGCAGAGGTTCCTTCAGAGAGAAACGCGTACTCATCAGCAACAGAGAAGTCCTCAGAAGTCACTACTACTCTTGAATCCATGACTAGCCTCCAGTTACAGGTGGGAAGAACGCAACTTCGTCACCGTCTTTCACTTCAGTCGTCAGAGGCACAATTGATTGATTAAGAGCAGCCAGAAGCTTGCCCTCTTCCAATGCGATATCCCATTTGCCTTCTTGCGTAACAAGGTGGCTACGAATCGCCTCAATCGTCTTAAACTGAGCATCCACTTCAACGCTGTCTACGCCAACAAGTTCACGAGTTTGCGCAAAGAAAAGTACTGTAATCATGATTCCACCTTAAAGTGACCTGATTTACCACCTGTCTTCTCTAGCAGGCGTACATTCTCGATAACAATGTCTTTCTGAACAGCTTTACACATATCGTAAATGGTCAACGCAGCAACTGAAGCAGCCGTTAGCGCTTCCATTTCTACGCCCGTCTTGCCTGCAAGCTTACAAACAGATTCAATGCGAACCTTGTTTTCAGACTCGATAGCTTCAAGCTGCACTTCTACCTTCGTTAATAGTAGAGGGTGACAAAGTGGAATTAGATCCCACGTCTTCTTAGCCGCTTGAATACCCGCAATACGTGCCGTAGCGAAAACATCACCCTTGTGGTGGCTACCAGAGACAATCAGTTGCAGCGTTTCTGCCGACATTTGAACAAATGCTTCAGCTCTTGCTTCACGTACCGTTTCAGCCTTAGCCGATACATCGACCATGTTCGCTTCGCCAGACGCGTTAATGTGTGTAAATTGGCTCATGCTAAAACCGCCTTATACAGAAAGGTGTGGCATGAAGTTACAAGGGCGGTGGCTAGCATCCATCTGTTGCTTGATGATCTTAGTCCAACCTGTGCGACAAGCGCCTGTAGAGCCCGGCATTGCAAAGATAACCGTGTGGTTAGCAAAGCCCGCAATTGCGCGAGATTGAATTGTCGAGGTGCCGATCTCTTCGTAAGACACTTGACGGAATAGCTCACCAAAGCCTTCTACTTCTTTGTCGAACAGTGGCTTAAGCGCTTCAGGAGTGCTGTCACGAGAAGTGAAACCAGTACCGCCAGTGATCATGATCGCTTGTACGCTTTCATCAGCGATCCACTTTGATACGATCGCACGGATCTTGTACATGTCATCGATAACGATTTGCTTATCAACTACGTTGTGGCCTGCTTCTTTAGCATTCTCAGCTAAGTAACCACCTGACGTATCGTTTTCTTCTGTACGTGTATCTGAAACTGTTAGTACTGCAATGTTTGCTGCTTGAAATTTGCTTTCTGCGTGACCCATTTGTTCACCTATATAAATTTTTCAATGATTAGACTGGCTCGCTCAGCCTAAATAAGCTGAGCGATAAAATACGTTTGAGTGTATGCGGGTTAACCGCCGATTGACGCCAAGTTTGGAGTCATACCGCTGTTGCCATCATGTAAGAAGTGGCTAACGGACTTGGTTTGTAGCTGAGCCTGTATTCGATCGATGAGCTCTTGCTCTTGTTGATCTTCTTGAATCAAATCTCTCAGTTCAACACCGTGATCGCCAAACAGACATAGGTGAAGCTTACCGGTCGCAGAAACGCGCAGTCGGTTACAACTCTCACAAAAGTCTTTCTCGTAAGGCATGATCAAACCAATTTCCCCCTTGTAGTCTGGGTGAACGAACACTTGCGCAGGGCCATCATTAACGGCTCTCACTTTAAGCAACCAACCATTAGCAATAAGTTGGTTACGAATCGCAACGCCTGACACATGGTGTTTATCAAACAACTCGTCCATCTCGCCGGTTTTCATCAGCTCGATAAAACGCAGTTGAATCGGTTTGTCTTTGATCCAATTAAGGAAGGCAGGTAACTCTTGGCTATTGAGGTCTTTCATCAATACTACGTTTACTTTGACTTGTTCAAAGCCAACCTCAAACGCTTTATCAATGCCTCGCATTACCTCAGTAAACTTATTCTCACCAGTGATCTGATGGAACATGCGCGGATCTAAGCTATCTACGCTTACGTTAATGTGAGTTAAACCAGCATCACGCCACTGCCCTACTTGTTTCTCCATACGGTAGCCGTTAGTTGTCGTAGCAACTTTTTTGATACCGGGAGTGTTGGCAACGGTTTGAATAATTTCAGGGAAGTCTTTACGCAGGCTCGGCTCTCCGCCTGTAATGCGGATCTTTGAGGTGCCACAATCTGCAAACGCTTTAACGACACGTTTGATCTCGGGAACACTTAAAAAAGACGAGTTTTTTTGCCCTGACGGTTTATAACCATCCGGCAAGCAGTAAGTACATTTAAAGTTACAGACGTCTGTAACCGACAAGCGCAAGTAATAAAACTTGCGATGGAATCTATCTTCGAATTGTTGCGCCACGGAACACCTTTCCAAACACGGGAGGCATAATCATTTCCAATTAAGCCCTTGTGACAACATGTCACTGGCTCTTAATGCGTATCGGTACAGCAAATACCACTGTGCGACTTAGCATGCGAGAGCTCGGAGTTATGGCAACTGCACGTTATATTCGAACGCGCAGTAGCTGAGTAATAAAATACTTAATATTTGTACGTGAATCTAGCTCTGATGACAAAAAACGAGTCACATCGGCAAAAAAAACGTGTCAAACGCTCAAAATAACTCTTGTTGAGTATCTGGCGAGAAGCATTTAACCTAAATTATAGTTGGTAATCCTCTAACAAGAATAAAAAATGAACATTTACACTTCAAAGAAAGTGGTCGCAATCGGTGGTGGCCATGGCTTAGGTCGTATGCTGGCGGCATTAAAAGATTTTGGTAGTAACGCAACCGGCATAGTTGCTACAACTGACAACGGTGGTTCCACCGGACGCATTCGAGATTGCCAAGGCGGCATTGCATGGGGTGATACCCGAAACTGTATTAACCAGTTGATCACAGAACCCTCTATTAGCTCTATGATGTTTGAATATCGTTTTCGTGGACAAGGCGAACTCGATGGCCATAACTTAGGCAACCTAATGCTAACCGCATTAGACAACCTTTCCGTTCGCCCGCTAGAAGCAATTAACCTAATTCGTAATATGTTGAAGGTCGATGTCAATATTGTCCCAATGACTGAGCATCCGTCAGACCTTACCGCGTTGTCGATGGATGGGCACTGGGTTACCGGCGAAACCAATGTCGATGACATGACAGAGAAACTGCGCATGATGGACCTGTCGCCAGAAGTACCTGCTACAAAAGAAGCGGTGGCTGCTGTAGAACAAGCGGACTGCATCGTGCTTGGGCCAGGCAGCTTTTTGACCAGTGTGATGCCACCACTTCTGCTGCCAGAAATTGGTAAAGCGATTTCCGACAATACCCATGCTAAGCTGATCTTCGTCGAAAACTTATCACCAGAGCACGGCCCAGCGGGTAAAATGACACTTGAGGAGCAACTTGAGTGGTGTGAACGTACCTGCAAAGCACGCAAGATAGACATTGTTCTTGGTAATGAGCCACATCCCGAGCTTGAAGGGCAATGGAACTGTGTCACCACGGATCTTGCATCTGCAAATCGAGATTGGCGTCATGATCGCGTGAAACTACAACAAGCAATCGAAGCTCAACTGGCTTAAAACATAACCTCAGCTCAAACGACAAACAAAAAAGGAGCACGATGCTCCTTTTTTAGTTTCTGTAGTCGTTCTCTGCTTTAGAGATCCGTCATCAACTGCTGGTACTCAGTGTACGTTGAAAGCAACAGTGACTGCATATCTTCAAAATCGCCATCAGTAATTGGAAGTGACTGTTTTACTTTGCTGTCTAAACCAATAGCGAAGCTACACAGAGAGTCAGCACCAAAGCTCGCAGCACTGCTCTTTAGGGCATGGCTGATATCCGCTAAATACTTTGAAGTATCTGACTCCTTATTGATCTCTAGGTGCTCATAATAGCCTTTCAACTCACCTAAAAAGATCTCCAGTAACACCGGAACATTCTCTTGCCCGATTTCACCGGCAAGCTCATCAACTTTTTGCTGATTCAATACTTTGGTCATTGTTATGTCTTATCGTTTGGTGATTACTGTTTTGCGTTCCACGCTTGCAACTTACGGTAGATAGTTGACGGACTCACATCCAAGAAACCAGCCGCTCGCGGAATATTACCATCACACGCTTTAATCGCCTGCTCGATAGCTGTTTTTTCAGTGATCCACAGTGGGAAAATATCTTTTACCGTAATGTCTTCACTCTGCTTCTCTTTCAAGCGTAGGCTATTTTCAATCGGTTGATTTAACGGTGGTGGCAGCATATTAAGCGTTATCTCTTTACCGTTGTTCAATACCACGACATTTCGCAATACGTTCTGCAGCTGACGAACGTTACCCGGCCACTCATATTGATTGAAACGATCCAGCACTTCCTGAGCAAAACGCACAAACGCTTTGCCCTCTTCCACTGACATGTAGCCTAGCAGTGAGTATGCAATCTCGATGACATCTTCACCACGCTCACGCAATGGCGGCAAGTGCAGAGGAATTACATACAAACGATAGTATAAATCTTCTCTAAAGCGCCCTTCTTGTACTTCTTTCCATGGGTCACGGTTGGTCGCACAAACAAAGCGAACATCCACGCTTTTCATCTTCGAAGAACCCACTTTTTGGAAGGTGCCTGTCTGGATAAAGCGCAAAAGCTTGGTTTGCAACTCAAGGTCCATTTCACAGAGCTCATCAAGGAACAAGGTGCCGCCATCAGCCAGTTCAGCAGCGCCTTGACGATCTGTTGCCGCCCCTGTAAATGCCCCTTTCACGTGACCAAACAGTTCACTTTCAATCAAGTCCTTGGGAATGGCAGCACAGTTAATTGCGATAAACGGCTTATCACCACGCTTACTCGCGGCGTGAATAGCTTCTGCACACACCTCTTTACCGGTACCACTTTCACCAGTAATGAAAATACTCGCTTTACTTGATGCGGCAGAATCAATAGTTCGGTACACCTGCTGCATAGTTTGGCTACTGCCGATGAAACCTTGATAGTTCTGGTTTCCAGGGTGCTCTGAACTGTTCTTTAATTTCGTCGCTTTGCGTATTGCGTTGTTGACCGTAATACGTAAACGGTCAGCTTCACACGGTTTGATAAGGAAGTCTTGAGAACCATGACGCATCGCTTCAACTGCGGTATCAATCGAACCGTGAGCTGTCATGAAGATAACAGGCACCTCGGGATACTTTTGTTTAACCGCAAATAGCACGTCCATACCCGTCATATCAGGTAGACGTAGATCTAATAAAATTAGGTCAGGGATTCGATGATTCAAACTCTCAATTGCATCGCGGCCAGTGCCGACAATATTGATATCAATTTCGAGCGGTGTAAGATACGAGCGGTACAAAGCTGCTACCGAGGCGGTATCCTCTACCATCAACAAATACTTTGATTTGTTATCTAGCGTTTTTGATTGCATATCCTAGCCATTTATAATTTGCATTTCTTATTATAGTCGCATTCCGCTTTGCATTATGCAAATTGGCCACAATATTTGTATTGTATTTCTATACCGACTTCAAACAATCAATATCTTATCTATATGGCATGAAGGATGCAGTCATTCAGATGACCTTCGGGTCACCTAGCCAACTGACGTTGTTAGTGGACTTAGTGTTCACAAACGTAAGCCAGTAGAACAATTCCTACTGGCTGTTTTTTTGTCTAGAGCACCATCAAAAGGAAGGTTTGACCGAAATAACGTTTAGCTATTGGTAATGAACTGCTTTCTCAGCTGCTCAATTTCATCACGTTTCTGTGCCGCCAACTCAAACTCTAAGTTTTGAGCATGTTGGTACATCGCCGCTTCCAGCTTACTGATCTCTTTATCGAGTTGTTGTGGCGTCAGCACAGCATAGCTCTGTGAAGGCTCTGCCACCTTAGACAATGGCACCTGTTTAGATTGACGCTGTTGCTTCGACTTCGTGATATCACCCAACTCCATGATATCTTTAATGTTGCGCTTCAGAGCTTGTGGCGTAATACCTTGCTCTTCGTTATAAGCCTGCTGCTTCTCTCGACGTCGCTCTGTTTCATCAATCGCCTTTTTCATCGATTTAGTGATTGAGTCACCGTATAAGATCGCCTTACCTTCAAGGTTACGAGCTGCACGACCGATCGTTTGGATCAGAGAGCGTTCAGAACGCAAGAAACCTTCTTTGTCAGCATCCAGAATCGCCACCAGCGATACCTCAGGCATATCCAAGCCCTCACGAAGTAAGTTAATACCCACTAACACATCAAACTCGCCTAAACGGAGATCTCGAATAATCTCTACACGCTCTACAGTATCGATGTCTGAGTGTAAGTAACGCACTTTCACACCGTGTTCTGTGAGATATTCAGTTAGGTCTTCTGCCATTCTCTTGGTTAGCGTTGTTACTAATACACGCTCATCTTTATCTGAACGTATTCTGATTTCAGACAACAAGTCATCCACCTGAGTCGCTACTGGCCTTACTTCAATAATAGGGTCTAACAGGCCCGTTGGACGAACAACCTGATCAGCAACCTCACCATCGGACTTTTCAAGCTCGTAATTACCTGGCGTTGCTGAAACAAAAATCGTTTGTGGGGCAATCGATTCAAACTCATCGAACTTCATTGGTCGGTTGTCTAGCGCAGAAGGCAGACGGAAACCAAATTCAACCAAGGTCTCCTTGCGAGAGCGGTCACCTTTATACATCGCGCCGATTTGCGGCACGGTAACGTGTGACTCATCGATGATCAGCAGACCATCATCAGGCAAGTAGTCGAACAATGTTGGAGGCGCTTCACCTTCAGCACGACCACTCAAGTAACGTGAGTAGTTTTCAATGCCCGAGCAGAAACCAAGCTCTGTCATCATCTCGATATCAAATTGAGTTCTTTGCGAGATGCGTTGCTCTTCGAGAAGTTTATTATTGTCTTTCAGGTATTGGGCACGATCTCGCAGCTCATCTTTGATGTTCTCGATCGCTTCAAGGATTTTTTCTCTCGGTGTCACGTAGTGCGTCTTTGGATATACCGTAAAGCGTGGCAAATCTCTTTGTTTAATAGCGCCAGTTAGCGGGTCGAAGATACTGATACAGTCGACTTCATCATCAAACATCTCGATTCGTACTGCATCTTGGTCGGATTCAGCCGGGAAGATATCAATCACTTCACCACGAACACGGAACTGACCACGCTCAAACGCTACATCGTTTCTGGAATATTGAAGTTCGGCCAAACGACGCAAGATATCGCGCTGATCCATGATCTCTCCACGGCTCAAGTGAAGCATCATTTTCAAATAAGACTTAGGGTCACCCAAACCATAGATAGCGGAAACAGACGCAACGATAATGGCATCTTTTCTTTCTAATAGGGCCTTAGTCGCCGAGAGCCTCATTTGTTCAATATGAGCGTTTACAGACGCATCTTTCTCAATAAATGTATCCGTGGTTGGAACATAGGCTTCTGGTTGGTAGTAGTCATAGTAAGAAACGAAATACTCAACAGCGTTATTTGGAAAGAAAGACTTCATTTCACCATAGAGTTGAGCAGCCAACGTCTTATTCGGCGCTAATAGGATTGCTGGTCTTTGAGATTGGGAAATGACGTTAGCAAGCGTAAAGGTTTTACCCGACCCCGTTACCCCTAATAGAGTTTGATGTGCAAGACCAGAATCCAGTCCATCTAGTAATTGGGTAATCGCAGTCGGCTGGTCACCGGACGGACTGTAGTCCGATACCAAATCAAAAAGTTTACTCATAGGTCGCCATTTCCATACTGTTTTTTTAATCAGGTCATTGTTACTCTAGGAGGAGTGTCGATGCAACTATTATCTGGAGAAATGCATCTTAAGATTAGAGATCAGTTATAGCTTTTAATTTTAGAACTTGGTATTATCCGTGCCCCTGCAAAGTTTCCTCAGCTAAATTACTCGATTTTTAATCCACTACTTTTCCCCAAAAAATCTAAAAATACCGCTTGTTTTACTGTTCCCTTTGTAATCAAGAAAAATTATACAATCGTAATAAATTGCAAACACCCCTTTAAATACATCAAGTTAGATCGATTTTTTACATTTTCAGATTTATCCAAGCTATTGTTGTTAAAGTTTCACACACACACTTATCCACAATTTTGGTGGATAACTAAAGCAAAGCCAAATCCAATAAGGCATTCAAGAAAGTAAAGTTTTTTATCTGATTTTTTTCTGTGATTTTTTATTGACAGAAAATAGGACTCTTATTAAAATTCGCGTCGCTAACAAGCAATTCCCCCTTAGTTCAGTTGGTAGAACGGCGGACTGTTAATCCGTATGTCGCAGGTTCGAGTCCCGCAGGGGGAGCCAAATTTTAGAAAAAAGCTCAATCGAAAGATTGAGCTTTTTTCGTTTTAACTGCGACTAACTTGTTCCAAGTTAATGTCTCAGCCGAAACGTCGGACCGTCCCACCCGCCCGCGTTCAAGTATCGACAAGACGACCAAATTTAAGAAGCCGCATCACTCGATGCGGCTTTTTGCGTTTTAGTCGAAACAACAGCTCGACAGGCACAACTTTGATTAGCTAACACCCATAAAAAAACGCCTCACAAGGAGGCGTTTGGGCTTAGTGACTAAACTGAGCTTTATTCTAGATTAAACAGTGTGCTTATGCTTCAGCAGTAACAGCATTCACCTGTGTCTCTTGATCCGCTTGTTCTTTATCAAAACCTTCATGTAGATGGTAGTAACGCTTGTAAACAAGAGCGCTTACCGTCATTAGAATGGCAGGCAGTCCTACCATCATAAATTGTAAACCCATAATTGTGCTGTCAGACTGTTCCACGTTTGGTACGTAACCGACGATTGATAAGCCGATACCCACGATGAAACCACCCGCTGCGCCTGCAAACTTCACAAGCATAGTTTGAACAGAGAAAATAACACTCTCGCTACGACGACCTGTTTTATGCTCACCGTAATCCACAACATCCGCTAGCATAACCGTTTGAAGTGCGTTCGCGATGCCCACACCAAACTTAATTGCCGCACCAGCAATACCAATTAAAATCGCGTTACCTGGAGCAATGAAGCCCATGATTAGCAGCGTGATACAAGACAACACAGGGAAACCACAAGCGATAACCCATAGATGTTTACGTGGCAGCGCAGAAGCGATACGAGGGAACAAGAACACACCTGCAACTTCAGCAATACCTGCAACCATCATATAAACTGGGAACAAGTCTGCGTTGCCTAATGCGTAAGAGAAGTAGTAAATAGCAAAACCACCTACCAACAAGTTAGCAATTTGGAACGACAATACCGTACCGATAAGCGCTTTTAGTTGGTCATTTTTACCAATGATAACCAGTACATCTTTGAAGCTGAAACGTTCAGCAGGTTTAGCGTTCGCTGGTGCTGATTTTTCTTTTACATTACGAGCAATCAAGAACGCGCTCATCACGAACAATACCGCAATCAACATAGCAACGTTGAAGAAGCCTTGTCCTTGGTCACCATCACCTAACTTACCAACAATGTGTAAACCGTAAGTACCCGTAATAAACCACGCTAAGCTAGCAAACAGTCTCGGCCAAACCACAAGCTTTTCACGCTCTTGACGAGAACTTGATAGCGCAGGAATCATAGACCAGTATGGAATATCCATAATGGTGTAAGTAAGACCCCATAAGATATAAGCAGCCGCCGCATAAATGTATAACGTAGTGCCTTCAAACATGTGCGTACTGAAAAGACCAACGAGCACTACCGCATTTAATAGAGTACCAATCACAATCCAAGGTCGGAATTTACCAAACTTAGAGCGTGTGTTATCAACGATAACGCCCATCATTGGGTCGGTCACCGCATCGACGATACGAGCGGCTAAAAAGATGGTACCCACGAACGCCGCTGAAAGCCCAGCAACATCCGTAAAATAGAACATCAGGAAGATGTAGATCGGAGCACAGGCAAAATCTTTACCGAGAGCCCCAAGTCCATAAGATAATTTGGTTTGTAGAGTAATTTGATCAGACATAATATTTCCTTCAGGCACGTAACCCCATCTCCTAACAGACGTTGAAACGCTCACCTTTTATTTATAATAATTCATCCACTTAAGTTCCGTTTTAGAGCCACTCTTTGGTCGCTTCTTAAAACACTCAAGTATCAAGTCCGACGCTAATGTAACCATTCGCCTTAATTGATACTGTGATCAACAACCACTTCATGGAAACGTTTTCAGTCCAATTATCAAAGTGAGAGATCAAACAATAAATCACTCTTATTTTTAGAGAGTAAGCGCGATTTAAGTCATGAAAATCATCTATTACATACTCACCTTTATGAGAACGATTACAGAAAGCGAATACTACGACCTGTTATCAACATGGATTCTTACTGCCAAAAACGAGCTCGATTCATTTTTGCGAAGCCAAAGTAACGTTGTTCATGGCAATAAAAAACCGCACAAGTCTCCTTGTGCGGTTCATGGATTTCAAAATTATCTATATGAGTTAATCGATACGCTCAAACTTAATCAACATCGCGGTTTCAGCGTCAAGGATTGGCATTGTCAAACCAACCTCAGCACACCATGCTCCAGACAGCTCGCACCCAGATTCCGTCCAAGGTGGTTGATAATTAACGATGTCGCTGTAATTAGCAGGCTTGTCTATCACAGACACCTCATAGATACTTTGCGGATCTAACCCAGGGATTCGTAAGTGCCCACTCAATGAATTAGTTGGCATCGCCAGTTGTGCCACCATGACAACAGCCTCTGATGTATCTTCTGACACCACCGCATGTATTTGATGAGCGTTATCGTCTGTCGGAATTCGCCAAGTTCGCCCACTATGCAGCAATGGACGCAACATCTTATGTAAACGAATATAGTGTTCAAAGCCCTGTTTCTCTTCTTCGACTTCTTTCACAGGATCTAATTCAATACCCATGTGACCAAAAAGTGCCGTGAGCCCACGAAACTCAATGCTATGGCGACGACGAGTACTGTGGCAGTGGCTTGCTCCGATATGGCTTCCCATCACCTCAGGCGGGAAAAAGTAACTCATTCCACGTTGAATCGTTTGCCTTTCCAGAGCGTCATTGTTATCAGATGCCCAAAAACGTTGTGTACGCTTAAGGACTTCAAAATCAATGCGTCCACCACCCGCTGCACAAGATTCAATATCGACTGCTGGGTGCTTCGCTCGCACTTTGTCGACCAACTCATAATAGCGAGCCGTTTGTTGGTGAGCAGCCGCTCTACCTAAGTGTGCAGGTTGTACAACTTCTCGATTCATATCCCACTTGATGTAAGCGATATTGTATTGGCTCAAAAAATGGTCAAGGCGCTCAAATAAGAAGTCGAATGCCTGTTGATTCTGGAGATCGATAACATATTGATTGCGCCCTGTCGGCTGATCATAGCCGTCAACCGCCAGCAACCAATCAGGATGCGCTCGATATAAGTCTGAATCTTTGTTGATCATCTCTGGCTCAAACCACAAGCCAAACTCCATACCTAATTGATTCACGTGTTCAACGACAGGCTTTAAACCATTAGGGTATTTTTCTTCATCTAAGAACCAATCGCCTAATGCTGCTTTATCACCATCACGCCCTTTAAACCAGCCATCATCAATGATAAAGCGCTCCACCCCCATCTCAGCTGCTTGGCTAGCCATCGACATAATGTAATCAGGGTCATGGTCGAAATAGATACCTTCCCATGTATTCAGGTGGATAGGTCGAGGTTTTTGTACGAAAGATTCCGGCAAAATTGAATGACGTACGTGTGAATGGAATTGGTGACTCATTCCATTTAAGCCAGCAGCACTGAAGCTCGCGTAAAGCCAAGGCGTTGTTAAGGTTTCGCCTTCATCCAATGCGATCTCGCCCGGTAGATAAATCACTTCGGCTTGCACATAGCGACGACCGTCTGCTTTTACATCTGCACGTAATCTGTGGTTTCCACTCCAAGCGAAGTGAATCCCCCACACATCACCGTTCATTTCATTGAAGTTGGATGTACCGACAACCATTGCTGGGTAATGCTCATGAGACGTTCGTCCGCGACGGTTTTCTTGTTGATACCCGCCTTGTTGTAAGGGTTGACGCACCGTTTGGAACTCATGAACCCAACGGCCGTAATACGTCATGAGCTCATTAGCTCTAGCAGGTAACGGCAAGGTATTTGCCAGACGACTCACCTGGTAAAGCCCAGGTTTAATATTGGTTAGCGTGTGACGGGATTTAACGACGTCATGTTCATCAAGACATAGCTCTGTTGTTAAACGTAAGCCTGCTCGTAGGTCTTCACTCTCAATGAGTAAGCTCGATGGCGTTTGTCGAATGTCTGTAATAGAAAAAACAGGCGCCCAATCCATTCCATCTCGGTGCCCTTCTAGTGCAGGGCTGCTGAAAACGCCACGTCCGAGCTCGGGACTCAGTGACATTGCAACATCATTATCAAGGCGGCCATATGGAACAGGCCTTTCAAGAGAAACACAGTAGTTGGCTAAATCACCACGAACGGGGACTCCCCAATGAAGAATTTCGGCAAAATCGCCAAGTTCCACAATCAGTTGCGAGTGTTTACCGGTAATATCAATTAGGGATTTATTCGTCATTTTTTTAACCTTAACGCGTTTAATTACCCCGTATCATAGTTATTGAGCCCAGAGTTTCTGTGATCAAACTCGAAATCATGAAAACGTTTCCAGTAAATATCTAAGACTGATAACTTTGGTAAATAGCTCCTAATTCAAAGATTTAGATTGACCACCATTCCATCTCATATTGCCTACCACTAGGTAGAATTGAACTTTCCACTCTAAATAAAGCAATATAAAACGATAATTAACGGCAATTTAATCCTTTAAATTCAGCAAATTAAATCAAAAATCCCATTAACACATAGGCTAAAATACATTTCCTCTTGAACTGATCACATCACACTCGTATTCTTAGATCTTCGAGTACATCTATGAAGTGACTCTCTGGGTCCTAACTTTTACATTCCAGCTTGACGGTACAGAACACAATGCTTGTAGCCTTGCTGCTGCATTTGCTTTGATACTTGCTTCCTTGTCTCACGAGCCCAGTTATCATTAACTGGGCTGCTTTTCCCCCAAAGCCCTCGAACAACCCGACACTCAAACTACCCCACACCCGCTTCACCTCTACTTTCAAGACAAACAACAGCATCATCACTCGCTCTAAACCACCGCATAGCACTGAGCAAAGAAAACGATTCCACTTAAAAATCACAAAATCTAGCGTAAAACCGCCTCTACAAGCCCAATAATCAGATCAAAATCACACAAAATAATCACAAACCCATCAATAGCATAAAAATGCCAACTTCATCATGAAAACGTTTCCAGGGTTTATTTACACTCTCGATCGAGTTAGGACTCAAACATAAAAATATCCATAAATAAAAAATAATGGAGACACTTCATGAAACAAAAAATGCTAGTCAAAGCATTAGGATTCACTCTGTCCCTCGCCCCATTAGTCAGCTTCGCTGCAGTGGAGAACGTAACGTATTTTGGTTATGCAAAATGGGGCAACATCTACACCGACAATGACCAACATAACGACGGCAAAGGAGAACGAAACGACGTTATTCGAGCAGGTCAGGGTTACGGTAACTACCGTTTAGGTAATGAGCTAAATTGGTGGGAAGCGGGAGTTAAAGCCGATGTATGGCGTGACAATGACGCCTATTTTGACACCACGATTTATCTAGGCAGTGGTGATAGCTGGGGAGACGTGAGTACGATTCAGCTTTGGTCAGCAGGCCATGGGCTTATCGACGGCCAACCCAACGCAAAAATTTGGGCAGGTGAACGTTTTTACCGTCGCCACGAAGTCCACATGATAGATGTGAAGTACTGGGATACATCCAGCACCGGTCTTGGTATTGAAGATTGGGATCTCGGCTTTGCTGATGCTCACTTAGCTTGGATGGCACCAAACTCTTCAAGTGACGATGGACGCAGCCTTCATAACATCGATGCCCGCTTAAGTGGCATTGAACTGAGTGAAACTGCGGACCTAACACTCGGCCTAAACTACGTAACTACGCAGAACTCAAGCTACGACGATAAAGACATTACTACTTCTGGCGCAATGCTCTCTGCTCTTTACCGTCAAGCTTGGAACTACGGTTCAAACACCTTGGCTTTCCAATATGGTACCGATGCGTTGGCAGGCGGGTTAATGAGTGCTGAAGGTGGCTCAAACAGAAAATACAGCACGGGCGTGGAACACGACGGTTCTAGCTGGCGCCTATTTAACCACGGTGACTTGAATATCAGTGAAGATGTGCAAGTGATGTACTCCATCGCTTATCAAGACAAAAACCTAGATAACAACGATGGTGAGAAGTGGTTCAGTGTCGGAGCTCGTCCTCAATATGCTTGGACAGATTACATGTCGACAGCATTAGAGGTGGGTTACGAAACGGTAGAAGCTCAAAACGGCTCGGGCACCAACGATATGTATAAAGTGACCGTGGCTCAAATGTTCCAAGCTGGAAAAGGGGTATGGGCTCGTCCATCTATTCGTATTTTTGCGACGTACTCTGAATCCAACAACGAATGGGACCGCGGTAACGAAGTGTATGGCACGGCGACGAGCATCAATGCAGAGACCGTCGATGAAATTACCTTTGGTTTCAACGTAGAAACTTGGTGGTAAACACAGAAACAAAGCGTCAATTCAACCATTGAGTTGGCGCTTGAAACTGGAATAGCAAATTTAATGGGGAAGCCAATGGTTCCCCCCTTTACAAAGGTAGTAATCAGATGAAATTAAAATCATTGGTAGTCATTGTCGCGGCATTGACTGTAAGCGCATGTAGCGGCATACCAGAACAAGAACTCAATACTGATTTCAATAGCAGTGCATGTTGCTCTCAACTCAGCACGCTCCCTGTCACTCAATTGTCTATTCCATTCCACCAGCAAGTCATCATGGACGGTGATTTACCGACCCTGTCCGCTTCAACACTGAATGAAAACGTAGCAGCACATAACCAACGATTTCCAACGACCGCATATCAAATTAGTGACGAGCAAGAATCGCTATCACTGCTAGTACGCTCATACATAAAAGATGATGGCTTGTTCGCTCCATCTATCTATATCTTTGATAAACAATGGCAACTGCTCGGCCAGTACAGCGCGAACGACTTCACTTATTACCCAACCGCTATGCAAGGGCTAGAAAGAATTGAGGTATCCATTTCACTGATGCCTCAACAAGACAATGCACAATATGTTGTGGTTAGTGCCGATAGCACCAAATTAGACAGCACTATCAGTCGTATTCACCCTGAAGAACTGTATTCAGAATCTCAGCAAATCATCGGCAATAAGCAACTGCCTCTAACCGCCACATTTAGCAGTGTTGGGATCATTGATATTACGGCGAGCAAATCTACAAACAGTACGGTTTTGACGCTCTTGGCTGAGCTTGGTGTTTCATCAAATACTCACCCGGAAACCTTAGGTTATCAGCCATCACCTGTCGAAACGAACCAACAAGCACAATGGTTGGATGTTCAACAAGAAATTGATCAAGCACTCGATAATAACGACGTCAAACAAGCCGCATTTGTTGCTAACCAAGCGGCTGAACAGGGCTTGCCACAAGCGAAAGATTATTTATTAAAACAACTCGCTGAGTAGCAAAAGAAACACGTAATACAAACCATTTGAACAGCGGTCACCACAGCTTAAGAAAGTGGTGACTCAATAGAATAATTATCAATATTGAACACTTTAAGAGTAGGAATACCATGAAGGCATTTTCAAACATCATCCAAAGACGCGATTGGGAAAACCCACAGTCTGTGAATATCCACTGCCTAAATGCGCACAGCCCATTATCAAGCTACCGCAGCCTCGAACACGCTCGAGACGGCATTGAGTCACAACGTAAATCTCTTAATGGACAATGGAAGTTCAAATACTTTGATGCTCCGGAACACGTTAACGGTGAGTTCATTGAAGCGAGTTTTGATGACTCGCAATGGGACGAAATAACCGTTCCTGCTAACTGGCAACTTCAAGGCTACGATAAGCCGATTTACGCCAACGTAAAATACCCATTTGAAGTAAATCCACCGTTTGTTCCAGCGGGTAACCCAACTGGTTGTTACCGCACTCAAGTTACATTAACGGAACAAGATTTAGAAAACACACAACGTATTATCTTTGATGGTGTCAACTCTGCTTTTCATCTCTGGTGTAACGGTGACTGGGTTGGCTACAGCCAAGATAGCCGTTTGCCTGCCGAGTTTGACCTAACTCAGCACCTAACCGTTGGCGACAATACCCTTTCAGTCATGGTGATGCGTTGGTGTGATGGTAGTTATCTGGAAGACCAAGATATGTGGTGGCTAAGCGGTATTTTCCGTGATGTTACCTTGCTAGCAAAACCAAAACAGTGCATTGAAGATGTGTTCATTACTCCAGACTTAGACGCGTGCTATCGCGATGGTTCGTTGTCTATCGTGACAAAAATTACTGCGCCAGACACCTTCCAAGTACAGGTTCAATTGTTTGAAGGCGAGAACGCGGTGACCGAGCCGATTATCGACCGTCCACACAATCGCCGCATTGATGAACGCGGAACATATGATGATGTGGTATTCCAAACTCTTCATGTCCGAGGGCCAAAAAAATGGAGCGCAGAAGTTCCTAGTCTCTACCGTGTTGTTGTGTCTCTACTGGATGAACAGGGTAATCACATCGAAAGCGAAGCCTATCAAGTCGGGTTCCGAAAAGTAGAAATGACCGACGGTCAGTTGAAGCTAAACGGAAAACCACTATTGATCCGTGGTGTGAATCGCCATGAACATCACCCAGAGCTTGGGCATGTGATGACGGAAGAAGATATGATCCGTGATATCTGCTTAATGAAGCAATACAACTTCAATGCTGTGCGCACGGCTCACTACCCTAATCATCCTCGATGGTACGAACTGTGTGATGAATACGGTTTATATGTGTGTGATGAAGCAAACATCGAGACTCACGGCATGCAGCCGATGAACCGATTATCTGCCGATCCACAATGGGCACACGCGTATATGAGTCGCTATACACAAATGGTAATGCGCGATAAAAACCACGCTTCAATTATCATTTGGTCTTTGGGGAATGAGTCCGGACACGGCAGCAGCCACAATGCGATGTATGCATGGTCAAAACAGTATGACCCTTCTCGCCCAGTTCAATACGAAGGCGGCGGTTCAAACACCACAGCAACCGACATCATTGCTCCTATGTACGCACGCGTTAACAGCACTATCGAAGACGATGCAGTTCCGAAATGGTCTATCAAGAAATGGGTTTCTTTGCCTAATGAGCAACGCCCACTGATCCTTTGCGAATACGCGCATGCAATGGGTAACAGTTTAGGCAGCTTTAACGATTACTGGGATGCATTCAGAGAGTACCCTCGCCTGCAAGGTGGTTTCATCTGGGATTGGGTTGACCAAGGTCTAAGCCAATGGGATGAAAACGGTGAACACTTCTGGGCATACGGTGGCGACTTCGGTGACACGATCAACGATCGTCAGTTCTGCATCAATGGTTTGATCTTCCCAGATCGCAGCGTACATCCAACCTTGGAAGAAGCAAAATACTGCCAAAGAATGATCAGCGTGACCTTGGATAAGCAAACTGAAAACCAAGTCCGCCTAACGGTGACCAATGAGAACCTATTCCGTGCGACTGACAATGAAACACTGAACTGGCAATTGCTTGAAAATGGCATCGCGGTTCAATCGGGCCAGCAAGTTTTATCCATCGCTGCAGACAGCTCACAAGCTCTTGAAATTGATCTTACGTTCGCACCAAAAACAGAGGCTCAATATCACCTCAACACAGATGTCACTCTGACTCATGCAACCCAATGGGCGGAAGAAGGCCATGTTTGTGCAACTGAACAGTTTGCCTTGCGTAACCAAGCTGGATTACAAATTCCTGAGCCGAAGAACGCCCTCGCACCTCAAGTGAAACAAAACGACACTCACGTTATGGTGTCTAGCCTAGATGAAACACATCAATGGCAATGGGATACACAAAGCGGATTACTCACGAACTGGATTGTCGATGGACAACCTCAGGTACTCAAAGCCCCTGAAGATAATTTCTATCGCGCGCCACTTGATAACGACATTGGCATCAGCGAAATAGACAACATCGACCCGAACGCATGGGCTTGTCGATGGGAGCTCGCGGGAATTGGTCAATGGGAACGTCAATGTACAAGTTTTGTCATGCAGGGGCTCGCGGATTCGGTACAAGTGACTTCTGTGTTCGCTTACCAGTTTAATGGTCAAATCCAAGCTGTGACAAAATGGCTCTACACGTTAAACAATCAAAGTGAAATGCACATTGCGGTTGATGTCACCCTAGCCGACCATTTACCACCAATGCCACGTATTGGTCTTGAAATGGAACTGCCTTTACCAATCGAAACAGCGAATAAAACACCGATTGCATGGCAAGGTTTAGGGCCATTTGAAAACTACCCTGACCGTTTAGCCGCTGCTCGATTTGGGTTACACAAGCAGACCCTAGATCAAATGCACACGCCTTATATCTTCCCAACAGACAGTGGCTTGCGTTGTGGTGCTAAGTATTTGAACGTCGGGAACATCACTGTCGAAGGCGATTTCTCATTCAGTGTCGGTCAATACAGTCAGCAACAATTGACGAGTGCCAAACACACCAATGATCTCACTCGAGAAGAGAAAATTTACGTACGTGTTGATCATAAACATATGGGCGTTGGCGGTGATGACTCTTGGAGCCCAAGTGTTCATCAAGAATTCCAACTCACTGAAAACCAATACCGTTATCAGGTAATACTAAAAAGCACATCATAGGCAAAGTTAAAGCCAGCGGCTCAGCCTGAATCCGCCTGGTTTGACGATGTCCTGATTCGCTTAATTCACACGCCAATGTGACTCTATAAAGCCAAGTTCTACCTAAGAGCTTGGCTTTTCATTTTTAAACTGTCGAACACTCCCAAATAAACCCTCAAACCCCATCATATTTAGCGTTTAGTGTTTGAATTGCCTAAGTATCCGTTGTTAAATGTCCAACCATCATCACCACACAGCGTTAAATTTAGAATAAGAGAGCGGAATGGCTACCATTAAAGATGTTGCGAAAGAAGCAGGCGTGTCAATTGCGACCACCTCTCGAGTGATCAACAATGCGCCTCACACCAGTGAAACCGCCATTACGGCAGTAAAAGCGGCAATGGAGAAGCTTGGCTATCGCCCAAATGCCAACGCTCGTGCACTGGTCAGCAAGTCTTCAAACGCGATTGGTGTGTTAGTTAATGATGTTTCTGCCCCTTTCTTTGGTTCGATGATCAAAGCCATTGATACCGTGGCAAGTGAACAAGAAAAACAGTTACTGATTGGCAGTGGGTATCATGACGCGACCAAAGAGCGAAATGCAATTAACTTGCTGATCAACAGTCGCTGCGAATCACTCGTGGTTCATAGCAAGGGCATTAGCGACGAGGAATTGGTAAAGCTGGCGAATGAAGTGCCCGGCTTGGTTCTCATCAACCGAATTGTTCCCGACATCGAAAACCGCTGTATTGCTCTCGACAACCGCCGCGGTTCTTACATCGCGACGGAATATTTGATTAAAAACGGTCACAAGCACATCGGTTACATCTGCTCGAGTCACAACATTGAAGATGCTCATGATCGCTTAGCGGGTTATTTGGATGCACTGAAAGACAATGGTATTGAACCTCGTGACGAATACATCGAATACGGCGAGCCTGATGAGTTAGGTGGTGAACAAGCCATGGTTAACCTAATGGCTAAAAACACCGACATCACAGCGATTGCCACTTATAACGATTACATGGCTGCTGGCTGCTTGGCACTGCTGCAAGAAAACGGCATTCGAATTCCAGAAGACATGTCAGTCATTGGGTTTGATGATGGACACATTGCGCGCTTCATTTACCCTAGATTGACGACCATTCGCTACCCAATTCAAGTCATGGCAAATCAAGCGGTTAAATTATCTCTTCAACTCGCAAGCGATGAACCGAAAGAACAATCAGAACATAAGTTGTTTATGCCAATACTGGTGCGCAGAGCTTCGGTTCGAAACATCAGTTAAGAATACTCAGAGCACTAAAAGCGTAGCTTCATAAAACGAACAGTTATTCGGCTTGGTGTTTTCGATTCCTGATACTTTTTACAACAAAGAAAATAGGATTGATTTGATGAGTTATCATTCGGTTAATCTTATTTTTCATTCCCATCAAATACCCACCTATACTTAACCTGATCTATCTTAATCAAACGTTTACTCGTTGATTTTTTCACCAAGTGTCTAAATCCCTAGTGATCCTTGGTTGTTATTAGGTGAGCAAAGCAGGATAATATCGGGATCGGAATCTCAAGAATTAATCCATTATGACCGAATACCTTTTGTTGTTGGTTGGCACAGTGCTAGTCAATAACTTTGTGCTAGTGAAGTTTTTAGGGCTATGTCCTTTCATGGGAGTCTCCAAGAAACTGGAGACTGCGATTGGCATGGGCCTCGCGACGACTTTCGTTCTGACGTTAGCGTCGGTATCTGCATACCTAGTAGAAACCTACATCCTTACCCCTCTGGGTATTGAATACCTGCGTACCATGAGCTTCATCTTGGTTATCGCGGTGGTTGTTCAATTTACGGAAATGGTCGTTCACAAAACCAGCCCGACTCTTTATCGCCTATTGGGTATCTTCCTACCTCTTATCACCACCAACTGCGCGGTATTAGGTGTGGCACTTTTGAACATCAATGAAAACCACAACTTCATCCAGTCGATCATCTATGGTTTTGGCGCGGCTGTGGGTTTCTCTCTTGTTCTGATCCTATTTGCTGCGATGCGTGAGCGTATTGCGGTTGCTGATGTTCCAATGCCATTCAAAGGCGCATCAATTGCGATGATCACAGCAGGCCTAATGTCTCTGGCATTTATGGGCTTTACTGGGTTGGTGAAATAAGCATGAGTACCATTTTAATTGCGATCATTGCGCTAGCCGTTTTAGCCGCTGTTTTTGGCGCTATTTTGGGCTTTGCTTCTATCCGATTTAAAGTAGAAGCTGATCCTATCGTCGATCAAATCGACACCATTTTACCGCAAACTCAATGTGGCCAATGTGGCTACCCAGGTTGTCGCCCATACGCAGAGGCGATCGCTAACGGAGACAAGATCAACAAATGTCCTCCTGGCGGCCAAGCAACCATTGAGAAGCTAGCAGACTTAATGGGCGTAGAAGTTGAAGACTCCGCTCATGACTTAGATAACAAAGTAAAAACCGTTGCTTTCATTCATGAAGATATGTGTATCGGCTGTACCAAGTGTATTCAAGCCTGTCCTGTTGACGCCATTGTTGGTGGAACCAAGGCACTACACACAGTTATCAAAGATGAATGTACAGGTTGTGATCTATGTGTCGCACCGTGCCCAACTGACTGTATCGAAATGATTCCAGTGGCAACAACGACTGAAAATTGGAAATGGCAGATGAACATCATTCCTGTTACGGATATCACTAACCAAGCAACTGATGCGACCGCGTCAGAGCCTAAGGCATAGGGTTAGTATGATCTCTTTAATTGAACAAATTCGCACGGGCTCTATTTGGACCTTCCCAGGCGGCGTGCATCCTGCTGAAAACAAGAAACAGTCCAATACCACTGATATCGTTCATGCAAGGCTTCCAGAAGAAATCGTCCTTCCTGTAAAACAACACATCGGTAAGCCAGGTAACTTATTGGTTGCTGCGGGTGACACCGTGCTAAAAGGCCAACAACTGACAGCCTTGGACACGGGTTTTACGTTACCAGTACACGCACCAACGTCGGGTGTGATTACCGCTATCGAACCAAGAACTACCGCTCACCCTTCGGGCTTAAGCGAAGTCAGTGTGGTTATTAAACCTGACGGTTTAGACACTTGGATTGAAAAACACCCAGTTGAAGACTTTTCGACAAAGACTTCTGACGAACTGCTTGATGTGATTCGCCAAGCTGGTATTTCAGGTATGGGCGGTGCAGGCTTCCCTACCGCGAAAAAGCTTCAGTCAGGCCTTGGCCGTACCGACATTTTGATCGTCAACGCTGCTGAGTGTGAACCTTACATCACCTCTGATGACAAGTTGCTTCAAGAACATGCCGAAGAAGTACTAAAAGGCATCGAAGTGGTTGAACACATTCTTCAACCAAAGCTGACGGTTATCGGCATTGAAGACAACAAGCCAGACGCGATAAAAGCACTTGAGATTGCAGCGAAAGACAAAGACATCGTCATTCGTGTTATCCCAACCAAATACCCTTCAGGTGGTGAGAAACAGCTCATCAAGATCCTCACCAATAAAGAGGTTCCAGCTGGCGGTATTCCTGCGGACATAGGTGTTTTGGTTCAAAACGTCGGCTCTCTTTATTCGATCAAGAGAGCAGTAATCGACGGCGAACCTGTCGTTAACCGCGTCGTGACTTTAACCGGTAAGACCTTTAAGCAACCTCGTAACGTTTGGGCGCTGTTGGGTACGCCAGTACATGAGTTGCTTGAAGAGTTTGGCTACAAAGCCGATAAAAAACTGCCGCGTTTGATTTTGGGCGGCCCTATGATGGGCTTCACCTTGCCACATGCCAATGTGCCAATCACTAAAACGTCGAACTGTATTTTAGCGCCAACGCGTCGTGAGATTTCTCCAAGCACTTACGAAATGGAATGTATTCGATGCAGTGCTTGTGCCGAAGCTTGCCCTGCCTCTCTACTGCCTCAACAGCTGCAATGGCACGCGAAAGCCAATGAGCTGGACAAGTGCGAAGAGCTAAATATTAAAGACTGTATTGAATGTGGTGCTTGTGCGTTTGTGTGCCCAAGTGAAATTCCTCTTGTTCAGTACTATCGCCAAGCGAAAGCTGAAATCAAAACAAGAAAAGACGAAGCGACGGCCGCAGAGCGCGCCAAGGTTCGTTTCGAAGAGAAAAACGCTCGTATGGAGCGTGACAAAGCAGAACGCGAAAACCGCTTCAAGAAAGCCGCGGATAACCGTCGTAAAGACATGAAAGCGGCAGACGGTGACGATGCAATTGCTGCTGCGATTGCTCGTGTTAAAGCACAAAAAGCCGCTGCTGATCAGGCTCCAAATGAAGAGCCAGCAGTGAAGCCTGCGGTTGCAGCTGCAATTGCTAAGGCAAAAGCGAAACAAGCTGCTGCTCAGAAAGCAGACGGTGCTGAACCAGACAACTCTGAAATGTCGAAGCTACGTGAAGAACGTAAGCGTCAAGCTCGAGAACGCAAGGCCCAACAAGCTGCTGCTGACACTCAAACTGAAAGCTCTGGTGATGGCAAGAAAGACGCCGTTGCTGCAGCTATCGCTCGTGCTAAAGCTAAGAAAGCACAGCAAGCGGAATCAACTTCTGAAGCCCCTACTGAAAGCTCTAGTGACGCTAAGAAAGATGCTGTTGCTGCCGCTATTGCTCGCGCTAAAGCGAAGAAGGCTCAGCAAGCGGAATCTGCTGCTGAAGCTCCAGTTGAAAGCTCAGGTGACGCTAAGAAAGATGCTGTTGCTGCCGCTATCGCTCGTGCTAAAGCGAAGAAGGCTCAACAAGCGGAAGCTGCTTCTGAAGTTCCGGCTGAAAGCTCTAGTGATGCTAAGAAAGATGCTGTTGCCGCCGCTATTGCTCGCGCTAAAGCGAAGAAGGCTCAACAAGCGGAAGCTGCTTCTGAAGCTCCAGCTGAAAGCTCTGGTGACGCTAAGAAAGATGCTGTAGCTGCCGCTATTGCTCGCGCTAAAGCGAAGAAAGCACAGCAAGCGAAACAGACTGAAACAGAAGAAACACCTGAACCCGCAATTGAAGTTGAAACTGAAACTCAACAAAAGCCAGTCGATCCTAAAAAAGCAGCCGTTGCTGCCGCTATTGCTCGCGCTAAGGCTAAGAAAGCACAGCAAGCGACACAAGCTGAGACAGTAGAAACTCCTGAGCCAGTACTCGAAGTTGAAGCTGAAACTCAACCAGAAGCTGTCGACCCTAAGAAAGCTGCTGTTGCTGCCGCTATTGCGCGTGCTAAAGCGAAAAAAGCACAGCAAGCGCAACAGGCTGAGACAGAAGAAACCCCTGAACCCACAATTGAAGTTGAAACTGAAACTGAAACTCAACAAGAGCCAGTCGATCCTAAAAAAGCAGCCGTTGCTGCCGCTATTGCTCGTGCTAAAGCAAGAAAAGCACAGCAAGAGCTAGATAAAAAGAACAATGAGGAGAAAGAGTAGTGGCCTTCTTTATCGCCAGCTCACCGCACGCACACAGTCGTAGAAGCACCCCAGATCTAATGAAATGGGTAGCTATTTGTGCATTGCCAGGTCTACTAGCTCAAACCTACTTCTTTGGATGGGGTACCCTCATCCAGTTAGTATTTGCTATTGCACTTGCTGTTATCTTTGAAGCAGCCGTAATGCTGTTTAGAAAACGTCCGCCAGTGATGGCGCTGCGTGATTGCAGTGCTGTTGTAACCGCTTGGCTACTGAGCGTCGCCATTCCTCCACACTCTCCGTGGTGGATCCTCGTCATTGGTATGTTCTTCGCTATTATTATCGCGAAACACTTGTACGGCGGCCTAGGACAGAACCCATTTAACCCTGCGATGGTTGCTTACGTTGTTTTGCTGATTTCCTTCCCAGTTCAAATGACGAGTTGGAATGCACCCGCAAGCCTGACGGCAGAATCAACAAGCTTTATTGACTCATTCTTGATGATATTCACGGGCTTCAATAACGAAGGTTTGTCTCTGCAACAAGCACGCCTTGGTATTGATGGCACCACAATGGCGACGCCACTTGATGCATTCAAAACGGCATTAACGGCAGGTAATACGGCTTCAGAAGCACTATCTCAACCGCAATTCAGCTGGTTAGCTGGCGTAGGCTGGGAGTGGGTAAACCTTGCTTACTTAATCGGCGGTTTAGTGCTGATTAAACAGCGTATTATTCAGTGGTATATCCCAGTAGCTTTCATCGGCAGTCTTACTCTGTTTAGCTTAGTGTTCTTAGTACTGACTCCTGGTGAAACCGCTTCTCCGACCATTCACCTTCTGTCTGGTGCGACTATGCTTGGTGCATTCTTTATTGCAACCGATCCAGTTTCAGCTTCGACGACTGTTAAAGGTCGCTTAGTGTTTGGTGCGCTAATTGGTGCGTTAGTGTTTATTATCCGCAGTTGGGGTGGCTTCCCTGATGGCGTTGCGTTTGCTGTATTGTTAGCCAATATGTGCGTTCCACTGATTGACTACTACACCAAGCCTCGTACATACGGCCACTAAAGGAGCGGACATCATGCTAAATGCTATTAAGAAAAACGGCCTTGTGCTCGCGATTTTTGCCTGTGCATCGACAGGTTTAGTGGCGGTAACCCACTACCTAACAAAAGATCAGATCAAACAGCAAGAACAAGCCCAGCTGTTGTCTGTACTGAACCAAGTGATCCCACACGAGCTTCACGACAACGAACTGTTTTCGTCTTGTACATTGGTTCAAGCAGAAGAGCTTGGTACAGATAAAGCGATGCCCGCTTACATCGCCAAAATCAATGGTGAGCCAAGCGCGATTGCTATCGAGGCAATTGCACCAGACGGTTATAACGGTGCGATTAAGGTGATCGTCGGCATGAAAATCGACGGTACCATTTTAGGCACTCGTGTACTTTCTCATCAAGAAACTCCAGGCTTGGGTGATAAGATTGATCTACGTGTGAGTGATTGGATTCTTTCTTTTGCCGGTAAACAAGTAACGGACTCTAATCTTGACCGTTGGAAGGTTCGTAAAGACGGTGGTGACTTCGATCAGTTTACTGGCGCGACCATTACCCCTAGAGCGGTAGTAAAATCTGTCAAACAAGCGGTCCAATACGTCAACCAAAACAACCAAGCATTGCTTGCTCAACCTCTAAATTGTGGTGGTGAATAATGAGTGATCATAAAACACTAATCAAAAATGGCATGTGGGCCAACAACCCTGCCCTAGTACAACTGCTTGGGTTATGTCCGCTATTGGCTGTCTCTTCAACGGTGACCAACGCACTTGGGCTCGGTATAGCGACTCTACTTGTATTAGTCGGTTCGAATGTTGCTGTTTCTCTTGTTCGTAATCATGTACCAAAAGAGGTACGTATTCCGGTGTTCGTGATGATCATTGCATCGCTGGTAACGTGTGTTCAGCTGCTGATGAATGCTTACGCGTATGGCCTGTATCTATCTCTTGGTATCTTCATCCCGCTGATCGTAACCAACTGTATCATCATTGGTCGAGCAGAAGCCTTCGCTTCTAAAAATGAAGTATTACCTGCCGCTCAAGATGGCTTCTGGATGGGTCTTGGTATGACATCTGTATTGGTGGTATTGGGCGCAATGCGTGAAATCATTGGTAATGGAACCCTATTTGATGGCGCAGATCTGCTACTTGGTGATTGGGCATCAGCCTTAAGAATCGAAATTTTCCAATTTGATAACAGCTTCTTGCTAGCTCTACTTCCACCGGGTGCCTTTATTGGTGTTGGTTTCTTGATTGCGTTGAAAAATATCATCGATCATCAAGCAAAATCGAAACAACCAAAGCCAGAAAAACCTGTTATTGAGCGTGCTCGCGTGACCAACGCTTAACAACAAAATTCAGCTGAGCTGCTCAACCGCTCGGCAGAAAATAGATATAACAAATACACATAACAATGACGCTCATAAGAGCGCGTAACCGATGATACGGCCTGAACTTTCGAGTTTATTGAATACCAACTCCAGAGTTCGCCCTAACTATTTGAAAGTAATGTCGCTATGAACAATGTAAAACGAGTACAAATACTTGAGCGTTTGAGGGAAAACAATCCAAAGCCAGAGACTGAGCTAAATTGGAGTAGCCCTTTCGAACTTCTGATTGCGGTACTATTATCTGCCCAAGCAACGGACGTCAGCGTGAACAAGGCCACAGATAAGCTTTACCCTGTTGCCAATACTCCACAAGCGATTTTTGACCTAGGTGTCGATGGTCTGAAAGAGTACATCAAGACTATCGGTCTGTTTAATTCGAAAGCTGAAAACACCATTAAGACATGTCGTATGCTGCTTGATCTTCACAATGGTGAAGTACCAGAAGATCGCGCTGCACTGGAAGCCCTGCCTGGTGTTGGCCGTAAAACTGCCAACGTAGTATTGAACACCGCTTTCGGCTGGCCAACTATTGCCGTTGATACTCACATCTACCGTGTATCGAATCGCACTAAGTTCGCCATGGGTAAGACAGTCGATGATGTCGAAGCCAAGCTACTTAAAGTGGTTCCAAAAGAGTTCAAGCTGGATGTCCACCACTGGCTTATTCTTCATGGTCGCTACACTTGTGTCGCGCGTAAACCTCGCTGTGGCAGCTGTATTATTGAAGATCTGTGTGAGTTCAAAGAGAAAACCGACGTCTAAGTTCATAAACCAGGACCACAAGCCTATTGGCTAAACAGTGTCGCAATTGTCTGGCGGCACAAAACAGAATCACAAAAACGTAAACATAGTTAAAGCTAGGAGCAAATCATGTCAAACGGTCGTATTTTACACACCATGCTACGCGTAGGTGATCTAGATAAGTCTATCGAGTTCTACACAAACGTAATGGGCATGCAGCTATTACGTAAGAACGAAAACAAAGAGTACGAATACACGCTAGCTTTCGTTGGCTTTGGTGACGAGTCGCAAGGTGCAGTGATTGAGCTAACATACAACTGGGGTACGACTGAATACAACCTTGGTTCTGCTTTCGGCCACGTAGCTATCGGTGTTGATGATATCTACACAACGTGTGACGCAATTAAAGCAGCAGGCGGTAACGTGACTCGTGAACCAGGCCCAGTAAAAGGCGGTTCTACACACATCGCATTCGTTAAAGATCCTGACGGCTACATGATTGAACTGATTCAAAACAAACAAGCAAGCGCTGGTCTAGAAGGTTAATTCCTAAATACCTTTGCGAGATTAGGCTAGAACGCCTGATGAAATGAATAGAGAAGCGAGCACTATGCTCGCTTCTTTTTTATCACTCCCCCCACAATCGATATTCTTTACCAATAATTATTAACAATCTCACTGATGAAACTTTACTTGATAATGATTATCACTTAAATTATCACCCCTATTGATTAGTGAGGTAATACAATGATTAGCGAATGGGAAAAACACACGTTACTCGCCGACACGGCATTGCAACTCGACGATCCTGTACGAAGTATTCTTCATTATCAGCAGGCACTGAACCTAAGTGAGGAGATCACTGAGCGTACAGATATAGAGGCTGATGAGCGGTTACTGATCTCGGTGATATCTTGTCATAACCTTGCGCAATTCTGGCGCTGGGCGGGTGATACCGAGTATGAACTTAAATATCTTCAATTAGCTTCAGAGAAAGTACTGACTCTAATCCCTCAGTGTCCTAATACACAATGTGCTAGCTTTATTGATTCTATTGGCTGTTGTAAAAAAGCACTTATCGATTTCATGAAACGCCATCCAAACCCTAAAATTGCCTCTATGGTGGAAAAAATCGATACCGCGACTAACTGCGAAATGATCGCTCGCTTCCGCCTCAACTAAGCAAATCCGTCTACAGGCACATATCGAGTTGATTTAGCTAGATTTCAGACACAAAAAGCCCGTCTTAGTGACGGGCTTTTTCATTTAAGGCCTTTCGCTACCAGCTTAGACTTGTGTTCTACCTAGGGAGATAACCACACGTCGGTTCTTATCTTTACCAATTGGCGAGCTATTATCAGCAATTGGACGACGCTTACCATAACCTTGCACTTGAATGCGGTCTTCCGGCAAACCAAGAGATTTAAAGTACTCTCTTAGAGACTCAGCTCTTCGTTCTGACAGGTTTTGGCTAATGCCTTTGCTGTCTGCCGAATCGGTGTAGGTCGCGACTAAAACGAGGTCAATGTCTTGGTTGTAACGAACGTACTCGGCAATCTGACTAAGCCTTTTACGTGACGATTTGTTTAGCTGATCGCTATTACGGTCGTAATGCAAAATAGTGAATGAGATATCTTCGAAGCTGTACGGTAACAAGTTCGCGATACAGTCACTGAACACATTGTATTTCTCTTGGAACAACACTGACGATAACGCCACTTCGATACGCTGATCTCTGCTCTGCCACTCTTGGTAACTAAAGGTTGGGTAGCGCCCTTTCTCTAACTCACTCAAGATACCCCAAGCCGTTTGCCCGCCAACGTAACCATCAAATTGCTGGAAGAACTTGATGGTTGTCATGCGATCGGCACTCTCGCCCGGGCGCCAAGGTGGTGGCATAGAGATCAAGCTAACATTACGAGTCGCACCCATCGGGCGGCGCATTTTCAGTTCAAAATCTAAAATGATTTTTTTACTCGCTCGAGATGAGAACTCAGCATCACCGAAATTAGGGATAGGATGCACTAAGCGACATTCTAGTGGCGTGTTAGCCACCATCTCCCATGTCGACTGTTGAGGAGATGCTCCGTAACGCTTTTCTTGTGCCATCACTGATGACGACATAAGGAGCGAAAATAGCATTGAACCTGTTATGAGTTGTTTCTTCATAAAGTGGAGTATCTCTTAAGCAATTCGTTTAACAATGCAGCCAATTGCCGCCTATTTCTGTTGAGTTTAAATATGCAATTATCAAGCCGAAACGCACTTGGTAATTTGTGATTTATTGCCCTTTCCTAGTTTTTATCACTGCTATTATCTGCAATAATGCAGCCTTAATCACACTTATTTGGGCTAACATGATTGTAGAAAACGAAGCTCTGACCCTAAAAAAACGCTTCCGTGGCTATTTTCCAGTGGTCATCGACGTGGAAACCGCAGGGTTTAACGCAGAAACCGATGCATTATTAGAAATCTGTGCCATTACATTAAAAATGGATGAAAACGGAGATCTGCACCCAGCATCAACGCTTCATTTTCACATTGAGCCTTTTGAAGGCGCAAATATAGAGCAGGCAGCATTAGACTTTAACGGAATTAAAGACCCATTTAGCCCATTACGCGGCGCAGTGTCTGAACAAGAAGCCCTTAAAGAAATCTACAAGCTAGTGAGAAAAGAACAAAAAGCTTCAGATTGCAGCCGTGCAATCATGGTCGCTCACAATGCTACATTCGATTTAAACTTCGTCAATGCGGCAAGTGAGCGCTGTAAGCTTAAACGCGTCCCTTTCCATCCATTTGCTACTTTTGACACTGCAGCTCTTAGTGGTCTTGCCTACGGTCAAACCGTTTTGGCTAAAGCTTGCCGCACTGCAGGGATGGATTTTGACAACAAAGAAGCACACTCTGCTTTGTATGATACGCAAAAAACCGCTGAGTTATTTTGCGGCATAGTAAACAAATGGAAAGCCCTTGGTGGTTGGCCGCTTGTTGACGAAGAATAAAAATAGAATCGGTAAACGTATTGTCGTATTACCTTTAATAAAGAACACAACATCCCGAGAATAATATGAATCCTGTTGTAATTTCAGTTTGCATCATGCTTGTTTTAGCTTTGATGCGCGTAAACGTAGTCGTTGCTCTGACGTTCAGTGCAATTATCGGTGGCGTAGCCTCTGGTATGAGCTTGAACGATGCAGTCGCGGCTTTCGAAAGTGGATTAGGCGGCGGTGCAACTATCGCACTTAGCTATGCCATGCTTGGTACATTCGCTGTTGCTATCTCACGTTCTGGTATCACAGACCTACTTGCTCAAAGCGTCATTAAACGCATTCACGGCAGAGAGAACAGCACGGCATCGACTGGTCTTAAATACGGCATCCTAGCGTCTTTGATCCTAGTGACAATGTCATCGCAAAACGTGATTCCGGTACATATTGCCTTCATCCCAATTTTAATCCCACCTCTATTAGGCGTATTCGCAAAAATGAACCTAGACCGTCGTCTGGTTGCATGTGTGCTTACTTTTGGTCTGATTACGCCATACATGGTATTACCAATCGGTTTTGGTGGCATCTTCCTAAACAACATCCTACTTAAGAACCTTCACGACAACGGTCTTGAAAGTGTAGTGGCGAGCCAAGTTCCAATGGCAATGCTACTACCAGCTGCAGGTATGATCTTCGGCCTTCTAACGGCAGTGTTCTTCACTTACCGTAAGCCTCGCCAATACAAAGAAACGTCTCACACGGTTGTTTCAACTGAAGCGAAGCAGATCAACAAGAAGCACATCCTAGTAGCAGCGGCTGGTATTGTTGCAGCACTAACGGTTCAGTTATCGACTGGTTCAATGATCATCGGTGCACTTGCTGGTTTCATGGTCTTCACTTTCGGTGGCGTAATTGCTTGGAAAGAGACACAAGATGTCTTCACCAAGGGCGTACACATGATGGCAATGATCGGTTTCATCATGATTGCCGCGGCAGGTTTCGCAGCAGTAATGAAGCAAACTGGTGGCGTTGAATCTTTGGTTGAAGCACTTTCAACAAGCATCGGTGACAACAAACCTCTAGCTGCACTACTTATGCTAGTGGTTGGTCTATTGGTAACTATGGGTATCGGTTCTTCGTTCTCTACGATTCCAATCCTTGCAACTATCTACGTTCCACTAGCGGCAGCATTTGGTTTCTCTCCAATGGCAACTATTGCTCTAGTTGGTACAGCAGCAGCGCTTGGTGATGCTGGTTCTCCGGCTTCTGACTCAACGTTAGGTCCAACATCTGGTCTTAATGCTGATGGTCAACACGAGCACGTATGGGAAACCGTTGTACCGACGTTCCTACACTACAACATCCCACTGATCGTATTCGGTTGGATTGCAGCTATGGTTCTGTAGCTTATAGCTGGGTTCTATAGTCAGAATCAATGTTCAAAATTTAAAAAGACCGCCTAGTGCGGTCTTTTTTGTATCCGAGATTTCTCCGACAGGTTACCTCGTGAATCCACATACCTCGGATAAAAGAAAAGGCTTACTCTTACGAGCAAGCCTTTGAAGTAGTTTGAATAATACGATTCAGTATCGTCAATTAAGCGCTAGGAGCGCTCTTTACTAGAACTTCTCTAATCGACTTAAGTGTCGTTTCTGATGAGTGGTAATCCAAGTCAACTTCAGTAAAGATACCGTCAACTTCAAGCATTAGAGTTGGGTAAGAATGCACACCCATCGCATGTTTGAAGCTCAATTGGTCTTCTAGCTCTCCCTCAAGTAGCTTACCTGCAAGATCGTTCTCGAATTGCTGCACATTCATGCCTAGCTCTTCAGCCAATTGCTTATGTGTCTCTTCGCTGTGCGGCAGCATTGCACGCAAGTAGTATGCGTGTTGAATCGCTTCAAGCATCTGCTCGTAGTGGTCTTGGAAACCCGCAGCAATAACAGCACGACACGCAGGGTAAGTGCTTCGTACCGGTTGGCACTCAGTCCAAAATTCATGGTTGAACTCTGTTCCTAATTTGGCTTCGATCTGCTTCCAGATAGCTTGCAACTTGCCTTTCATCTCTTCTGACATTGGTTCATCAGAATCTGGAGCCAAGCCACCCACTACATAGTTAAACTCAATGCTCGCAGGCAGTTGTTGTTTTAGTAACTCCAGTGTTGGCTTGTATCCCCAGCACCAGCTGCACATTGGATCATGTACATAATGAAGTTTTACGTTCATTGTTCGTTCCTTATCGAGTCGACTCTCAATCAATTCCAACAAAAAAGGAGCCTAATTAAGGCCCCTCATTTTACTGTTCAGCGAAAAGGCTAGAACTTACTCAGCGTCATCGCCAGCAACTTTCGCTGCTGCTTCTTTGATGATTGGCTGAAGTTCGCCTTTTTGGAACATCTCAAGAATGATGTCACAACCACCGATTAGCTCACCTTCAACCCAAAGCTGTGGGAAAGTTGGCCATTGTGCGTAAGCTGGTAGCTCTGCACGGATATCAGGGTTTTGTAGAATATCTACGTAAGCAAATTTTTCGCCACATGCCATTAGAGCTTGAGACGCTTGAGAAGAGAAACCACAGCTAGGTAGCTTAGGAGAACCTTTCATGTACAGTAGAATAGTGTTTTCTTCAATTTGCTGTTTGATTTTATCGATAGTTTCCATTGCTTCCTCGTTAATGGATTACGGCTTTTATTGCCTTTATTCTACCCCAAACCAAAAGAATAAAAACCATATAAAAAAAATGGTTAACAAGCTAGACTAACAATTCACATAAAAGTGATGAAATATGCTTTTAATAAAGTAAAAACTTGCTAAACTAGAAACCAAGTCAGCAAATTGACCATGGTTGGCAGCATAGCGAGCCATGAATAATAATATCACTGGAAGCAATCGAAAGAGTTAACTCTTTCATATCAATGGAGAATTGAGCAATGGCATTTGAACTACCAGCTCTTCCTTACGCGAAAGACGCGCTAGAACCACACATCTCAGCAGAAACGCTAGATTTCCACCACGGTAAGCACCACAACACTTACGTTGTTAAGCTAAACGGTCTTATCCCAGGTACTGAGTTTGAAGGCAAAACACTAGAAGAGATCATCAAGACTTCTACTGGTGGTGTTTTCAATAACGCTGCTCAAATCTGGAACCACACGTTCTACTGGCACTGTCTAGCTCCTCAATCAGGCGGCGAACCAACTGGCGCTGTTGCAGAAGCTATCAACGCTGCATTCGGTTCTTTCGAAGAATTCAAAGCAAAATTCACTGATTCAGCAATCAACAACTTCGGTTCTTCTTGGACTTGGTTAGTTAAGAAAGCTGACGGTTCTCTAGACATCGTTAACACTTCTAACGCTGCTACTCCTCTAACAGAAGAAGGTGTTACTCCACTTCTAACTGTTGACCTATGGGAACACGCTTACTACATCGATTTCCGTAATGTTCGTCCTGACTACATGGCTGCATTCTGGAACCTAGTAAACTGGTCTTTCGTAGAAGAGAACCTAGCTAAGTAATCTATTACTTAAGCTACGCTATTTTTAGCGAGTTATCTATTAAAAGCTCATGCCTAGGCGTGAGCTTTTTTGTATCTGCAGCATGAGTAACTCGAATATAAAGCCGCTAACTCAGTATTTTTCAGGATCACTTACCCACCCTAAATAAATTCCCTACTTACCTGTAATTAAAGACTAAAGTTTGCCGACTCTATGCCGTTAAAGGTGTATCAAATGAGAGGCATCATGCAAGTACATACTTTAGATAAAGCAGGAATCATCAACGAACTGAAGTTCGGCATCGGGATCAGCCAAGCGGTTGAGCAAGGTCGCCGTGCAGATTTCGCGTTGCTGTTATCTATGTTTTCGAATGATGTTCGAGATTGCACGCCCATCGACACCATTGAAGTTACAGAGACAACGGAAGATCGCCTACGTAAACAGTTTGGTGTAGCCGAACCACAACAACTGCGTTCAAACAAATCGTCTTATGAGATTTCAGCACAACAGTCTAATCACTTTCACCAATCAAGCTTGGTGAGCGCTAAACTCTGCCATTACTTAAAACCTGAAGCTCTGGCATTTATGCCTGAAGACACTGGTGACTTGCCTGAAGAGGTTTATCAAAACCTTTCAGGTCACGACCGTCGTAAGCTAGCCAACAAAAACCACCCAGATCTTCCGTCAGCGACGCTTTACAATGAGTTATCTACTGCTCAGCGTAAATATCAAATTCAGGCTCAAGTATAGCTTCAGTCTCACTTTATCTCTGTATCTCTATCTGCTTTGTTCAATTCGCGCTATTCGAATGATTCACGAGAGTTATATGAACCACCAGCCTTAGGCACCCTTCAATCAACACATGTCGATTACTACTTGAAGTTACTACAAAATGTGACGTTCCACTAAGTTCATAAAAAGTTATCAATTCACATACCTTAGTTTGAACCAATTCACACCCATTGTATGAATTTTGACCCATCCTTACCCGACACGGACGATTTGCTTAGGTACTGGGATGGAAATAAAAAGCTCAATCATATTGGTAACATCTGCTGGCTCGCGCCTAGGAGGGACGATAGCGAACCACTTTGTAAACCTTGGGGCCACCGTCATTCTCTGCGATAACGACACGGAAGCCCTTCAATCAGCCTATTTACAATGCGCCCGATTCTCTGACTCTGTTTACCATTACCCGCTTGAGAGCAACGACAGCCAAGCGATTCTGAACGTGTTCGATTTCATCCAAACCACCTTCAATACCACACCCGACGTATTGGTGAATAATTGGGTGAGTTCTCCAATGCCTAGTCTAATCGGCGATCAGCCGGTTGGTGGCTTTATCAACGACCTATCCAATATGGCATCCACCCTCTTCGCCTTTGGTCAAATCAGTGCCGAAAGGTTACGTGCAGAGGACAAAGAAGGAGTGATAGTGAATGTCATATCGCACGATGACTTTCATGATGTGTCAGGCTTAGAGAGTGCCAACTCTATGATTACCGGTTTTACCCACAGTTGGGCCAAAGAGTTAACTCCATTTAACATCCGTGTTGGGGGGGTCGTTCCCGCTATTCACAATGCCGATGGAAAGTTAAACCGTTGCCACTGGGCCCAGCTTCAAGACGAGCTCACCAGAACTGCCGAGTACATCATATCTAACGATTACTTTAGCGGTCGCGTGGTTGCGGCCGAAGTTTAAATCCCTAAACAGTCAGTACCAGTTTAAAACAAAGATCAAAAAAAAGCCCCAGTCTCTCGACTGGGGCTTTAATCTTTTCCCGATAGATAAGTATCGTGCTAGCGAAAACTTATCTCATAACTAACGTCTTACTTATGCGTTAGCTTTTTCTTTTTTAGCTTTTGGCGCTGCTTTCGCTTCAGCTGGTTTTTGGTCAGCTTTCTTAAGGATAACTGTAGTACCTTCGAAAGTTTCACCTTCAACAAATGCTTTACCGTAGTAAGACGCTAGTAGCACTTCTTTCAGCTCAGTGATTAGAGGGTAACGTGGGTTAGCACCTGTACACTGGTCATCGAACGCTTCTACAGCTAGCTCTTCTAGCTTAGCGATGAAGTCTGCTTCAGATACACCTGCCGCTTGGATAGACGTTGGGATATCTAGGTTCAGTTTCAACTCTTCTAGCCATGCTAGTAGACGTTCAATCTTCTGAGCAGTACGGTCATCTTCTTGGCTTAGGCCTAGGTGGTCAGCTACTTCAGCGTAACGACGACGTGCTTGTGGGCGGTCGTATTGAGAGAACGCAGTTTGCTTAGTTGGGTTATCGTTCGCGTTGTAACGTACAACGTTAGAGATTAGTAGTGCGTTCGCCAAACCGTGTGGTAGGTGGAACTCAGCACCAATCTTGTGCGCCATAGAGTGACAAACACCTAGGAATGCGTTCGCGAATGCTACACCAGCGATAGTTGCTGCGTTGTGTACTTTCTCACGAGCGATTGGGTCGTTTGCACCATTCGCGTAGCTTGATGGTAGGTACTCTTTAAGCATCTTAAGTGCTTGTAGAGCTTGACCATCAGAGTATTCGTTAGCAAGAACAGATACGTAAGCTTCTAGAGCGTGAGTTACTGCATCGTAACCACCGAATGCTGTTAGAGACTTAGGCATGTTCATTACTAGGTTAGCATCAACGATAGCCATGTTTGGCGTGATTTCGTAGTCAGCTAGTGGGTACTTAGCACCAGTCTTGTCGTCAGTAACAACCGCGAATGGAGTAACTTCTGAACCCGTACCTGAAGTTGTAGTGATACATACAAGCTCAGCTTTCTTACCCATTTTAGGGAACTTGTAGATACGTTTACGGATATCCATAAAGCGCATTGCTAGTTCTTCGAAGTGAGTTTCTGGGTGCTCGTACATAACCCACATGATCTTCGCAGCATCCATTGGTGAACCACCACCTAGAGCTAGGATTACGTCAGGTTGGAAGCTCTTCATTGCTTCAGCGCCTTTCTCAACAACAGATAGTGTTGGATCCGCTTCTACGTCGAAGAAAGTTTGAACTTCAATGCCTTGTGCTTTAAGCAGGCTAACTACGTCATCAGCGTAACCGTTGTTGAATAGGAAACGGTCAGTTACTAGGAATGCGCGTTTCTTACCTTCTAGGTCGCTCATTGCGATTGGAAGGCTACCACGACGGAAGTAGATAGACTTAGGTAGTTTGTGCCACAACATGTTTTCAGCTCGCTTCGCTACAGTTTTCTTGTTGATAAGGTGCTTAGGACCTACGTTCTCAGAGATAGAGTTACCACCCCATGAACCACAACCTAGAGTTAGAGAAGGTGCAACGTTGAAGTTGTACAGGTCACCGATACCACCATGAGTAGTCGGGATGTTGATTAGGATACGAGCAGTCTTCATCTTGTCACCGAAGTAACGGATGCGGTCTGCGTTTGTATCTTGGTTAGTGTAAAGACCAGATGTGTGACCGATACCACCGATTTCAACCATAGTTACCGCTTGAGCAACAGCGTCTTCGAAGTCGTCTGCACGGAATAGACCTAGAGTTGGAGACAGTTTCTCATGAGCGAACTCGTCATCGTAAGAAACTTTACCAAGACCTTCACCTACAAGTACTTTTGTATCAGCAGGAACTTTAACACCAGCCATTTCAGCGATTGCTGGAGCAGGTTGACCTACGATTTTAGCGTTTAGGTTACCGTCGATAAGAAGTACTTTACGTACTTTGTCAGCGTCAGCTTTAGATAGAACGTGAGCTTTGTGAGAAGCGAAACGCTCTTTAACTTCTTCATATACATCGCTAACAACGATTGCAGCTTGCTCAGAAGCACATACAACACCGTTATCGAATGTTTTAGACATTAGGATAGATGCTACAGCACGTTTGATGTCAGCTGTTTCATCGATAACTACAGGCACGTTACCAGCACCAACACCGATTGCAGGCTTACCAGAAGAGTATGCTGCTTTAACCATGCCTGGACCACCAGTTGCAAGGATAAGTGCGATACCGTCGTGCTTCATAAGCGCGTTAGAAAGCTCTACAGATGGTTGGTCGATCCAACCGATGATGTCTTTTGGAGCACCCGCTGCTACCGCTGCGTCTAGAACCAGTTTCGCTGCGTCGTTAGTAGAGTTCTTTGCACGTGGGTGTGGCGAGAAGATGATGCCGTTACGTGTTTTAAGAGAGATTAGAGATTTGAAGATTGCTGTAGAAGTTGGGTTCGTTGTTGGAACGATACCACAGATGATACCTACAGGCTCAGCGATAGTCATTGTGCCTAGGTTGTCATCTTCTTCTAGGACGCCACATGTTTTTTCGTCTTTGTATTTGTTGTAGATAAATTCAGAAGCAAAGTGGTTCTTGATAACTTTATCTTCAACAATACCCATTCCAGATTCAGCAACTGCTTGTTGTGCTAGTGGGATACGAGCGTGGTTCGCTGCCAGAGAAGCTGCGCGGAAGATAGCATCAACTTTCTCTTGAGAGAATGTTGCAAACTCTTCTTGTGCTGCTTTAACGCGAGCTACTAGAGCATCAAGTTCCGCTAAGTTAGTTACAGGCATGGTGGATCTCCTAAAATAATAAATATTAAAAACTTTTTATTAAATTCGCTGCTTGCCTTAAACCCTTTAAAACAGCGTTCTTAGTAAATTGCTTTCAGGGCTGAGTATATTATTTCAGTGTGTGAAAAAAATTGACCCAGATCAGTTACCCAAAAAGAATTACCCAATTAGTGGTAAGGCAATCGCAAAAATAACCATAAACTAATGATTTATATGAATTTAAATCACACTTTACTATCGAGCAAAAAACAAGCAGTCAGATAATTATTTTCTACTTCGTGTCATAAACTGTAAAAAAGTTTCATTTTTAATCAGTTCACTTACATGTATACGGCTAAAACTGTGCTACTGAGAGTATATCCATACCGTTGCAACGAGCTAGAAACTGTCATAATTTTTATTAAAAGCGTGCGTGAGATAACATTACGTTCAAATTAAGTTACAACACGAAACACGAGAAGACACCTTGTAACAATGATATTACAGACATGACACTCAATTAGTTTTTCTAAAAAACAGCCCCCTTTTCAGGTTAGTTTTTTTCATTCGCTCTCATTGAATTTGTCCCTTACATTACGCACTCTGACCGAGGTCAGATCAAACCCACTTTCCTACTTTACGTTACTTGGAGATCGCTCCCATGCAAGGTTTAGAACTCGCAATCTTTATGCAATTCTTCCTTGGGCTTGTTGCAGCCGTAAACCCAATCGGCATCATGCCTGTGTTTGTTTCTCTTACTGCTCATATGCCGCCAGAAGAGAGAAACAGGACAGCCTTTCAGGCCAATATTGCCGTTGCTGTTATCTTGATTGTGTCGCTAGTTGCGGGTCAGTTGCTCCTCGACATGTTTAGCATTTCATTAGATTCATTCCGTGTTGCGGGTGGACTGCTGTTACTGAGCATCGCGTTTTCGATGATGAGCGGTAAGTTAGGTGAAGATAAGCAGAATAAGCAGGAAAAATCTGAGTACATCAGTAAAGAACAAATAGGTGTTGTTCCTTTAGCTATGCCTTTAATGGCGGGTCCAGGTGCAATCAGTTCGACCATTGTCTATGGATCGCGTTACCCAGCGGCAATCGATACTATCGGTATTGGTATCAGCATTATCGCATTCGCAACTTGCTCTTGGCTTCTGTTCCGTTCAGCGCCTGTTATCGTACGCTTTTTAGGTCAAACCGGGATTAACGTTATCACCCGTATCATGGGCTTGATTCTTGGTGCACTTGGCATCGAGTTCATTGCGAATGGCTTGCGTAACCTATTCCCGGGATTAGCATAACCACAAACAGCACATAGTTACTTAACTGCGGCTATTTAATGTGGAACACATCTGAGGCGAGTAAAGCAATTTGGCTTTCACTCGCCTCGTTATTATGAAGCTTGTATAATGACGGTTAACGCATTTAATAGAAGACGAACCTCCCCTTATGTCACGCAAGCCACTCAAGCATCATTTGTACGTTATCATTTTTGGTACCCATACACCTGCCGGACGTGCGTTTGATATATCACTGATCATTGCAATCTTGGCTTCGCTTCTGGTTCTTATTCTAGAGTCCATTCCAAATGTAATGACAGAGTGGTCTCAAGAACTTCGTTACATCGAGTACACTTTCACCGCCCTATTCACTATCGAATATCTATTAAGGCTCTATTGTTCTCCAAAACCGAAATCTTACGCCACCAGCTTTTATGGGATTGTTGATCTGTTAGCGATTCTACCTACTTACCTAGCGATCTTCTTCCCAGGAGCTTCGTTTATGGGCGTTGTGAGATTGCTGCGTGTCATGCGTATCTTCCGAATTCTGAAGTTGGTTCGCTATCTACAAGATTCAAATATCCTGTTGCGTTCGCTATTGATGGCAAGACGAAAGATTCTGATCTTCTTTAGTACAGTCGGCATCTTAGTCGTTATCTTTGGCGCTTTGATATTTGTGATTGAAGGGCCAGAAAACGGATTCACCAGTATTCCCCACAGTATCTACTGGGCAATCGTCACCATCACCACCGTTGGCTACGGGGATATGGTGCCGCAAACAGCGATTGGTAAGGCTATCGCATCTCTCACAATGTTACTGGGTTACTCTATCCTTGCGGTACCTACTGGGATCATCACCGCCGAGCTAAGTAGTGAAATGAACTCTCACAAGGAGTTAGTCAAATGTCCGAACTGCAACCGTTCAGGACACGACCCTGACGCCATCTACTGTAAGCACTGTGCCAGTGAACTAGCTGACCCTGACAAACGTGTCGTGACTGAAGAGAGCTAAGAGCAGATAAGGGATTCGAGTAGCGAGATGCGAAAGGATATAAGAGTAGATACGAGATTCGAGTGGCGAGATGCGAAGGGATTTAAGAGCAGTTTCGAGAACCGGATAATGAGATATTAAGGGACTAGAAAGGGTGGCGTTTACCGTCACCCTTTTTGTTGTTGGTTCACTGAGCAAAAGCTAGATTCCCGACTACGCTCCTCCGTCGCTATCGGGAATGACGCAATTTAAATTAGAAGAAAAACGTCATCCTCAAGAGTGAGGAACGAATTGGGGAGCTCTTCCTTGTCCCATTCCAACAAGAAGAGTTAAGTGAAGTTACGAGTGAAATTAATCAACCTTCCGCGATCAAAAAAGCCGATGTATTAACACCGGCTTTTGTCTCTCACGAAGCTAAGCATTCACAAACAGTGGCGCCTGCTTTAACTTTTGAATAGAAAGAGCTTTCGATTACGCTTTCTCAGCTAGGATGATACGCAGAGTACGACGTAGTGGTTCTGCAGCACCCCAAAGCAGTTGGTCACCAACCGTGAAGGCATTTAGGAAGTCGTTACCCATAGACATCTTACGTAGACGGCCTACTGGTACAGACATAGTGCCTGTTACTTTAGCTGGAGTCAGTTCTTGCGCCGTAATGTCACGGTCGTTAGGAATCACTTTAACCCAATCGTTGTGAGTTGCGATGATCTCTTCAATCTCATCCATTGGGACGTCTTGCTTAAGCTTGATCGTTAGTGCTTGAGCGTGACAACGCATTGCGCCGATACGTACACAAGTACCATCAATTGGAATAGGCTGACCATCTAGGCCAAGAATCTTGTTCGCTTCAACGCCCGCTTTCCACTCTTCTTTACTCTGACCATTTTCACGCTTCACATCGATCCAAGGAATCAATGAACCCGCCAGCGGGGCACCAAACTGATCTGTTGGGAATGACGATGAACGAATGGTATCAGCAACTTTCTTATCAATATCAAGAATCGAACTTGCAGGATTTGCTAACTCAGAGCTCACGCTATCGTTAATCACACCCATTTGCGAGATAAGCTCACGCATGTTCTTAGCACCCGCGCCAGAAGCCGCCTGGTAAGTCATGGCACTCATCCATTCAACCATGCCCTTCTCATATAGGCCGCCCAGTGCCATAAGCATTAAGCTCACTGTACAGTTACCGCCAACAAAAGTATTAGTACCGCTATGAATGCCCTGCTGGATTTGAGCCAAGTTAACAGGATCAAGAGTGATGATTGAATCAGCATCCATACGTAAAGTTGAAGCGGCATCAATCCAGTAACCTTTCCAACCCGCTTGACGTAGCGCTGGGTAAACTTTTGATGTGTAATCGCCACCTTGACAAGTAATAACCGCATCAAGCTGCTTTAAGCTATCAATATCAAAAGCATCTTGAAGTAGACCCGCATCTTTACCACCTAGCACAGGGGCAGGAATACCAATCTGAGATGTACTGTAATAAACAGGCTCAATCAGGTCGAAATCTTTCTCTTCAACCATACGTTGCATCAGTACAGAACCGACCATACCGCGCCAACCAACTAGACCTACTCTCATCTCTCACTCTCCATGTATAAATTAAAAATTGCTCTCCCCCATCTATAAGTTTTTCAGAAACAGAACTCAAGCGCTTTTTGTCAAAAAGTGTAACTTTTTCGTTTCTTTTAAGTGAACGCGATGAATCGCAAAGTTATCTCAATACAGAGATTCGGCCTCCACTCTATTGATAGAAACGCCAACCCCGTTAAATTCAGCTATTTATGGCGCTAAATCTAACAATCAAACCCCGATCACAAACAGTAATTACCTCTATTAAATCATGGTTAATTGGCATTTTATTTCACAAAACGGAAACAACGTGCAACAGAATTAAACATGTAACAATCATGAATTTAACAAAAATTTAGATTATGAAACCATAACATGTCCGATATGCAGTCAAATATCACAACTTAGACGTATTTTTTCGATATAATAATCTAATTACTGTAGTGTCCATTTCGTACCCCACAATATAATGAAGCACTATAAATGCTCGAAATCACAAGAGGCTTTTATGAAGCAGAGTAAAACTCGCCTACCGAACCTGATGCAGGTATTCATCGCGTTAGGACTATTTCTATCCCTTGCTTTTTCCTTTACAGCAAAGCTTGACCTTCCAATCCAACTTGCCTTGTACATTGGTTGGTTCATTATCATGGTGCTTGGTATTCGTCTTGGACACCAATACAAAGACTTAGAAAAAGCAGCACTAAAAGGAATATCTAACGGTTTAGGCGCAGTTTTAATACTTTTAGCCGTTGGCGCTCTTGTTGGTACTTGGATCTCTGGCGGGATCGTACCGACCATCATTTACTATGGTCTAAAAGCTATCCACCCTTCTATCTTCCTTTTGGCGACCATGATCATCTGTTCTCTAACAGCGTTGGCTACTGGTACCTCTTGGGGTGCTGCTGGTACAGCGGGTATTGCGATGATGGGCATTGGTCAAGGTCTAGGTGTCCCAGCGCCAATTACTGCAGGTGCAGTACTGTCAGGTTGTTACTTCGGCGACAAGATGTCTCCACTTTCTGATTCAGTAATCTTGGCTTCTTCTATGTCTAACGTAGAAGTGGTTGAACATATCAAAGGCATGCTGCCTGTAGCATTAATCAGCTACGTTATTACTGGCATCATGTTTACCGCGTTTGGCTTCCACTACGCCGGTAACGTTGACATGAGCCAAGTAGAATCTGTTATCAAAGCGATGGAAGTTCAGTTCTACATCACGCCATATTCATTTGTTCCAGTACTGATCGTATTAGGCCTACTAGCTTTCCGTATGCCTTCATTCCCGGTAATCAGCTTTGGTTCTCTGCTAGGTATTATTTGGGCAGTTATGATTCAAGAGATCGACTTCCTAACAGCATTCAACACTGCATGGGCACCATTCTCTATCTCATCTGGCGTGGACTTCATTGACTCAATCCTAAACCGCGGTGGCATGTCTTCAATGCTGGGTTCGGTTGCGGTTATCGTATTTGGTTTAGGCTTTGGTGGCTTGCTAGATAAAGTCGGCGTGCTAGAGACAATTGCGAAGGTATTCGAACGCCGTGTAAACAGCGCAGGTTCGCTAGCAACTAGCACAATCGGTACGGCTTTCATGGGTAACGTGTTTGGCTCTGCAATGTACGTATCACTGATCCTGACACCAAAAATCTGTGCTAAGAACTACGACCGTCTAGGTTACAAGCGTAAGAACTTATCTCGTAACGCTGAGTTCGGTGGTACTTTGACATCAGGTATGGTGCCTTGGAGTGACAACGGTATCTACATGGCGAGTATTCTAGGCGTTGCGACGCTGTCGTACGCACCATTCATGTGGCTAAGCTTCATCTGTATCATCGTGACTATCGTGACCTCTTACATGGGTTGGTTCGTTGATAAATGTGAGCCAACAACACCAGCCGTTGAAGCAGAAGAAGCGGCAGAGCTGACTAAGCAACAAGCCTAGTCTCCATCACTCTAAGCCAGAGAGCGTAAGTACAAAACCTCAATGGCATAGATAAAAAAAGGTTCATCGCGGATTAGCGGGAACTAAAAACAAAAACGGTAGTAAGTGATATGGTTTAGTCGCCAAACAAAAATCATACACAAACTACCGTTTTCATGCCGAATCATACTTTCCTATCTTCATTCTGGGAAGGCTTTAAAATAGTAAAGTCTCACCAGACAGCATCACTTATTACACTGACTCTTAAACCTAACTCTGAGGCTAAATGCCTTTGCGGTCTTGAAGCCGAGGCTATCCATG